>NZ_JAVKBY010000071.1:0-21297 GCF_040222985.1 Coleofasciculus sp. F4-SAH-05 | reverse complement strand
GACTTACATCCTTTTTTTCATATTCGCTTACTGGACTTTCTCTTTCCGTTAACTCCTTAAGACTATTGTACAATTTTATTTGATTCCTTTTTACCGTAATCAGACCCAAAAAAATAATAGATAAAACTACCCATAATTCGTGCCGTTTGCCTCGCTTGTTGCGAAAATACTTGACTTTTTTGAATTCTTCAATTATCCTAGAAAGCATGATTTTTTTGAAATTGAAAAAAGTGAGCTTTTCTTAATTTTACCGGAAAAAGTTCACTTTTCTTTTAAAGATTCCCCCGGACTTTGAAAACCCCCTGCTTCCGAAGGGGAAAACGGTAGCGACATTATCGCCAAGGCAAATCAAGGGAATGGTGGGACTGTGAACATTACCGCCACTGGCGTCTTTGGCATTGAGGAACAGCCAGCTATTGATGGAAACCGCACAAACGACATTGATGTTAGTTCTCAGTTTGGCAATCCTGGTGAAGTCACACTTAATGTATCCCTTGACCCCAGTCGCGGACTGACTCAACTCCCCAGCACATTAGTTGACCCTTCAGGACAAATTAACCGAACCTGTGCAGCTAGTAATCGTCAGAGTCAATTTACTGTCACTGGACGAGGTGGTTTACCTGAAAACCCAATAGATGTATTGAGTTCTAATTTGGTACAAGATGATTTTGGCACGGTGATAGCCAGGGAAGAAGATGAGGAAATAGAAGGACAAGTAGAGGAAAATAATTCTCCTATTTCTCATCCTCCCAAGCAGATTATTGAAGCCCAAGGTTGGATTATTGATGCAGAAGGGAATGTGGTGTTGACGGCTTACGTCCCCAATGGAACACCTCATGGCGGTTGGCAAAATTCGGTCAATTGCCAGGTTTCGGAAACAGCGTCCCCATAAAAATAATTACTGATTATCCAGACGTTTAGCGATCAGGATATTTTCTCGCGTTATGTAAAACACGGAGAATATGTACCTGATTATTTTTAACTCGGTAGACGACAAAATAGGGTGTCTTTGAGATGACCAACTCCCTAGTCCCTTCAACGCGCCCGGTTCTTCCCATGTAAGGGAATTTTGCTAACTGCTCAACCGCTGCTTGAATTTTCACAACAGCACTTGTTGCAGCATCTTGGTCATCTTCGCAAATGTAAGCATGAAGCTGCTCAAGATTGCGTAGTGCTTTGCGTAACCATCTAACTTCCATGGGTCAACCGAGTAAAGACGGCGCTTACCTCTTGTTCACTAGCGAAATCCCCAGCATCGGCTTCAGTGATACCCTGCTGAATCTCTTGCAGTTGCCACTGATGCATTTCTAGGTAAGCATTGATTGCTTGATTTAGCACATAGGTCAAATTACGCTCCATACCAGCAGCAATGGCATCCAGTGCAGCTCTCTTATCTGGATCAAGTCGAAACGTTACATTTTCCTTGCTCATAAGACAGGTTCTTCGTTGAGGGTTGGTTAAAGTGCAGCCGTACTATTTAATTATGCACTGTATTGATTGCATTGCAAGAAGAATCATAACCATTCTAGAAGAGCCTGTACTCTGAATAATTATTTCAATCTGAATACGACTGACGTAAATAAGAAAGTACGGCTGCTATTTCTGGCGGAATGCCTGTAAATCGAATACCAAAATGATTTGGATTATCTACTGATTTTTCAACGACTTTCGCGTAAATGTCCCCCAGTCCTTTTGCCTTTTCTGTACCCATCACTAAATTAATCTTGAGATTACTCAACAATCCTAAAGGCCGTTGGGTGTGAATCTCAGCGCCATTCGCCGATAATTTTACGATTGTGCATTGACAGAATTCCTGTCCTAAATGCTTTCCCGTTAAAACTATATACTGTATTGTAAGTTTATTGCTCAACAAAACATACTCAGTTTCAGGTTTCGGCAAAATTAAATTAAAATCTCCGCCAATTCCACCAATCCCATAAACCGTAATCGGTTCGGCAAATCCTTTGGGGTGAACGTGCAATTCCCCATCCACCCTGAGCATTGAACCCATCTGTTTCAACAACTCCTGAGAAATTAAAACTTGTCCACCAACGGTATAGGATTCAATCCGAGACGCCAAGTTAACCGGACTCCCCATTACCGTATATTTTGCCCGTTTTTGTGAGCCAATATTCCCCGCTAATACTTCTCCCCCATGAATACCAATTCCCATTTCTAAGGCTGGCAAATTCAGGGTTTCATTGTACTGATTAACATCTGTCATCGCCAACTGCATCGCAATCCCACAAGCGATCGCGCGTTGGCAATCGTCCTCTCACTCAATCGGCGCACCAAATATGATCAGCATCCCATCACCCATGAAATCATTAATCACACCCTGATACTGATCAACCACATCAGTCATCACTTCCAAGTAATGGTTAATCACCCTCACCCCCATCTCCGGTGACACTCGCTCAGAAATTGCCGAAAATCCCCTTAAATCGGAAAATAGAACCGTAACCTGACGGTTTTCTCCACCCAACTGCAATCCTTGAGGCGTCTCCAGCAAATTCGCCACCACCGCATCAGCGATATAGCGACCAAATATGCGGCGCATTTGACCCGCACCGTAAGCCACATACCCAATAATCGCGATCGCAGACCCAGTTAATCCCAGAATCGGCGGTACCACAGGAATCCACCATCCCTGCAAAAATGCCCAGTAACAGCCACCAACCAAGCTACCGCCCACTAAAATCAGACTCACAACCTTAAACGTCACACCCCCCTGATAGCGCTGTCCCCAGGTCAATATCGCCCCAATTACCGTCCAAGCGACAATCCACAACAGTTCCCAAGGTTCAGACCAAACCTGAATCAGCGGACGCCCTTCTAACGCCGCACTCACTATCTGACTCACGACATCGGCATGAATTTCTACCCCTGATGCTTGATTCACCAATCCCCGACTATAGGGTGTGAAAAAGTTATCCGCTACACTCTCACCCGTGATTCCTATTAAGATGACGCGATCGCGTCCCCAATCCTTTGGTATTTTTCCCTCTAGGACATCCGTGAACGAAATCGACTGAAACCCTTGCCTGAGATTGCGGAAATTAGAGATGATCTGAAATCCACCCGCATCGGTGCGGACGTAGCCCCCATCATGCTGATTAAAACGGGTAAAAATAGCTTGACCCAACCGATACTGAGTTCCTTCATCATCTATTGGCTCAAGCGTAATCCCTTCCGCCTCTAAATAGGTCAACGCTAACATCGTACTAAAACTAGGGATAACGTCGGACAAAATTAAAGTTAACGGTTGAGATGAGGGAATGGGGAACACCTCGGACTTCGGCGTGAGCGCTCAGTCGAACGCTTCGCTCGGTGTGTCATGGGGAATGGGGAATAGGGAATAGGCAACACCTCGACTTACCTCGGCTTCGCTCGGTAACACGGCTTCGCTCGGTAACACGGCTTCGCTCGGTAACACGGCTTCGCTCGGTAACACGGCTTCGCTCGGTAACACGGCTTCGCTCGGTAACACGCTCGGTGTGTCACAGGCAACAGATAAATGTCCTTTCCGTACCCCGTAGTGCTATAAATGTAGGACTTAAGCACACACGCCATTGATTATGGTAGGGCACGATATTATCGTGCCCCTACAGGTAGCTTAAATAAAACTGATGCCAATAAGCCAACACGAAACCCAAATCCCTCTACACCTGTGGACAGTTGAAGACTATCACCGGATGGCAGAAGTGGGTATTTTATCACCTGATCAACCCGTAGAGTTAATAGCCGGACAGATTATCCGAAAAATGAGTCCCCAAGGAACGCCCCATGCGACAGCCATTACCCTAACCCGATTGCTGTTAGAAGATAACTTAAGACAACAAGTGTTAGTCAGGACGCAACTTCCCGTAACATTAAGCGATCGCTCAGAACCTGAACCCGATGTGGCGGTGGTTATGCCCGATGTCTTACGCTACCTGGATCATCATCCTCACCCCTCAGAAATTTATCTGATTATTGAAGTTGCCGATAGAACACTCAATACAGACTGTGGTATCAAGGCAAAGGATTATGCCAACTCTGAAATTCAAGAGTATTGGGTACTAAACCTCAAGCGACGTCAACTGCACGTTTTTCGAGAACCAACTCCGCAAGGGTATCAGCAAGAGATAATCCTGGCGGAAAATGATCGGATTTCTCCATTACAGTTTCCGAATTTGAGCATCGAAGTAACGCAGATGTTGCCACCCAGGTAGGGGTTTGGAAACCAAACCCCGGTTTCCAAACCCTTGGTAGGTGAGGATGTCAAGAATAGGGTTAAACTAGGAAAACTGGCAGCCACTAGACTCTGCTAGCCGTTCATCCTACTCACACCCAACCTTTGTCCACGACGCGCGATCGCATTATGCCCACATTCTTATTGGAAGTCGGTACAGAAGAATTACCTGCAAATTTCGTCGAGAGTGCGATTCAACAATGGCAGTCGCGCCTGTCAAAAAGTCTTGATGAACACCTGCTGACTCCTGAGAGTATCCAGGTGTACGGCACACCTCGCCGTCTAGCCGTACTAATTCAGGGATTACCTCGCCAACAACCTGATCGCGAAGAAGAAGTTAAAGGTCCTCCAGTCAAAGCCGCCTTTAAACAGGGGAAACCCACCAAAGCCGCTGAAGGGTTTGCCCGCAAACAGGGCGTTAGCCTCGATGATCTGGAAATCAGAGACACACAGAAAGGGGAATTTGTCTTTGTTGTCAAGAAAATCATCGGTCGTTCGGCGATTGAAATTCTCCCCGAAGTCATCCCCCAATGGATTTTTGGCTTACAAGGAAAGCGGTTTATGTGTTGGGGGGATGGAGACTTAAAGTTTTCTCGCCCAATTCGCTGGTTGGTGGCACTGCTGGATGATACCGTATTGCCGATTGAATTAGTCAATGGTTCAGAAACGATTAAGAGCGATCGCACATCCCGTGGACACCGTATTTTACACCCAGACTCGGTAACCCTTACCCAGGCTGAGGACTATGTAAAATCCCTAGAATCAGCCTTTGTGATCGTAGAACGCGATCGCCGCAAACAAATCATCCAAGACCAAGTTCAGCCAGCCGCACAAAAACTCAACGGTCATACCCTACTCTATGAGGAATTATGGGATGAAGTCACTGACTTAGTAGAGTATCCCACCGCCATTGTCGGTCAATTTGATGCCGAATACTTAATCTTACCGCCAGAGGTGGTGAAAACGGTAATGGTTACGCATCAGCGCTATTTCCCCGTATTCAAGGATGAAACAGCGACCGAATTACTGCCTCATTTTATTACCCTATCCAATGGTGATCCGGCAAAATCTGAGATTATCGCCGCCGGAAATGAACGAGTGATTCGCGCCCGTTTAGCGGATGGCGAGTATTTCTATAAAACTGACTTAGCCTTACCCCTAGAGAGTTATTTACCCAAGTTAGAAACCGTCACCTTCCAAGACGAATTAGGTTCCATGCGTCAGAAAGTCGGGCGCATCGAAAAAATAGCGTCACGGATTGCGGAGCAATTGGCAGTATCACAAACCCAATGGGATGATATTATTCGCGCCGCCGCCCTTTGTAAAGCGGATCTCGTCACCCAAATGGTCTATGAGTTTCCTGAATTACAGGGTGTCATGGGGCAAAAGTATGCTCTAGCCAGTGGTGAATCTGAGGCGGTAGCTACGGCGATTTTTGAGCATTATTTACCCAGAGGTGCTGGGGACAAGTTACCAGAAACGTTACTCGGTCAAGTAGTCGGATTGGCTGATCGCTTGGATACATTGGTAAGTATCTTTAGCTTAGGCATGATTCCCACTGGTTCCTCTGACCCCTTTGCTTTGCGCCGTGCCGCAAATGCGGTAGTTAATATTACCTGGGAGGGGAATTTAGGGATTAATTTAGATCAGCTATTGCAAGATATTTCTGCTGATTTTGTCGCCACCTATTCCGAGAAATCATCGCCCGTTGAAGCCTTGCAAGAGTTTTTAATTCAACGGATTCGCACCTTGCTGCAAGACGAACAGAGGATTGATTATGACTTAGTGAATGCGGTTTTGGGTGAGAATGATCGCGAGTATACCCAACGGGCATTAAAAGACTTGTTAGATGTTCGCGATCGCGCCTTGTTCTTGCAAGGGATTCGGAAGAACGGCAAACTCGATGAAATCTACGAAACCGTGAACCGTTCGGCACGGTTATCGATGCAAGGAGACTTAGATTTCCAACAATTAGATCCCAAGGCGGTTGTACGTCCCGATTTGTTTGAAAAATCTAGTGAACCTGCCTTTTATCAGGCATTAGTTGAATTAGTTCCCCGTACCCAAGCGGCACAACAAGAGCGGAATTATCAGCAAATTGTTGATGCATTAGCAGAAGTTACGCCAATTGTGAGTACCTTCTTTGATGATAAGGAAGCCGGGGTCATGGTGATGGACGAAAATCCAGAGATTCGCCGCAATCGGTTGAACCTATTGGGGTTACTGCGAAACCACGCACGGGTATTAGCAGAATTTGGCGCGATCGTCAAGTAGAGACGCATTGTGTAGAGACGCGCCATGGCGCGTCTCTACAACCCAATCGGGTCAGAAAATTTAGGCAACCGTTAAATCAACTTCAAAGGTGATATCATCATGATCCATATCACCGCCACCAAACCAATCTTCAAAACCAAACTTGTTCTCACCCAGTAGACTGACGTGATCTTTCCCATCAGGATTAGCACCTAAATAGGCAAAGTAGGCAGTGGGATCGGCATAACCAAGGCGCTGATTATTTGGATTGGTTTCCAGCCATTCTTCTGTTGTACCATTAGCGATAATGTAAGGCGCTAAAATGGTTCCTGCCTGGAATTCTGCTTCAAATATCCCCGTATTTCGGTTCATGTCGCCAACCACTTGTTGAGCTAAAGCCGCTTCAGCATACCCTGCCTCATCTGGACTAATCAGTTCACCCGTTACTTTATCTTTCACATCTCCTTGCTCATTTTCAACAGCGTAAAACCCAACAGAATTGTTAAAACCAGCATCACTCTCAATATTGAAAAACTTCGCGGATACCGAACTGGTTTGATCATCCAAGTTGATGAGTTCAGGCTCTCCTTCAGTGATTAGGATGGAGTCATTTTGGGCAGGTGTAGTATCCTGATTATTGCCATCAAAACTCAAGGGTTCGTCTACCTCAGCCGTTTGCTCGGCAACCGCTGCGACTAACTGGAGTTCATTATTGCTGACACTATTGCCGCCTGCTGTCGGAGTCAGTGTAGCACCTCCGGTCACCTCTGGATTGCCTGGTATCGGGGCGGTTTGTACGGCACCCCCATTATCGGTGAAGTCTCCCAATTGCGGGTCAAGCAGCTTGGCTTTAGCTGTGACTTTCGTATCGTTAGGATTGGGATCTTCTGACTGAAAGTTACCGCCCCCATCACGAAATACCTTACCAGTGTGATGGTAAATATTCCACTTGTTGCCACCATTGTTGGCTACGTTATCAGCAACTAGGGTCTTTTTTAGGGTAACATTGTTACCACCGCCCCAGAATCCTCCACCTTGCCATCCCGCATAATTATTGGCAACAGTGGTGCTAGTAATTTTCGTTTGGCTAGAACCGTTCCCTAAGAGAATTGCTCCTCCTAAACCGCTCTTGCCATTGGTTGACTTAGCTTCGTTGTCGTAGAATATACTGTTGTCAATGGTGACCGGGGATTTCTCTCCTGTCCACAAACCACCGCCTTGCACCAGTGCCCGATTGTTGGCAAAGGTGGTGTTACGCACTGTCAATTTACTATTCCCGTGGCGCACTCCACCGCCAAGAGCATCACCTTTGGCATCTTTGATCACCTGATTATCGATGATTGTGCTATCTTCAATAATCACTTCGTCGCCCGGATAGGCGTATAAAAACAGTCCGCCTCCTTGCCCTGCGCCTTTATTACCCTCAAACCGACTGTTACTAATCTCAATTTTGCCCTTGGTACTGCTATTAGTAGTTGCTGAAGCACCATCGGTATAAATTGCACCACCATAGCCCTTTGTATGGGGTCCGAATTTACCGCCGGGAGTGGAGTCATTATCGGTGAAGGTGGAGTTTTCCACGGTTAACCCCCCCAAAACGGTGTTAATCGCCCCACCATTGATTCCCGTATTATCCGTAAACTCACTATCCTTGACGGTGAGAGAGCTTTCACTACCAACTGCAATTGCACCACCCCCTCGCTCACTCTTACCCGTTTGACTATTTCCCGATGTACGGTTATTCTCAAACTCAGAGTTAATCACAGTCGTGTTGCTGCGCCAACCGGCAAAGATGGCACCGCCGCCTTCACCGTTAGCGTAATTATTCCGAAACTCACTATTTTCTACTGTGAGTGTGGTGTAACTGTCTGTACGAATTGCAGCTCCCGCGCCATCTGCACCCTTCTTATTGGTTTTGCCGTTAACCAAATTCAAATTTCGCAGGGTAAACTCGGTGGAATTATAGCCAGCGTCTCGCTTGATATCAAAGATGCGGTGAGCGTTATTCCCACTAATCTTTAAACCTTGAGCCTTAGACCCATCAATCGTTAGGTCTTTATCAATTTCGAGTTGACCACTGGTCAGCTTAATGGTCTTATTTTTCAGACCAGAGGCAAATTTAATTGTATCTCCTGACTGGGCTTGCGCGATCGCATCTCTTAAGGAACCTTGTCCGCTGTCTTTCCGGTTTTGAACGGTGAACACTTGTGACATTGTTTGCTCTCCAATACTATTTGACTAAAGTGCTACTTTGGAGCATTTTTTTTTTGCGAAATGGTTAGCAAACCCCTGATTCAGTAATCGTTGAATTTGCTGTATGTTTTTTTTTCTGACAGCATGGTTTCAACGTAACATCGTGCTGTCTATTTGAATAGATTGTCCTCACGATGTTCTATACCTTGTTCCATTAATAGAGCCTTATTAGTGAATTAGGCAATCGAATTAACAATACTTAACGTTTACTTTGATTTTGTTTTATCCATAAAATAATACTATTTGTTTTGGGGTTCATAAGATACAAAAAAAATATCAATGTTTGGTATCTGGATTATTTTCTCTAATAACAAGAGATCAACGCTCCAGGTAAACATTACAATATTTTGCCGATAAAAAATAGAATAATTATTTCAGGGTAACCTAATTTAATTTATTTTGCGACTAAATACAATCTTTACAAGTCGTCCAGCTCCAAAGTTCCTCGTATTTGTTGTTGGAATAATTGCTGTTGTAGCGATGGCGGCTGTTGCAACATTTGTCGAATTTCTTGTTCGGCTTTCTGTTGCAAGTTTTCAGTCTGAGCCGATTCTAATTGTAAAAATAAATACAAAAGGGGCTGTTCTCGCTGGAGGCGTTGTTGAAATCGTCGGAGTTGTGCCGGATTGGTGAGTTGATCGATACTGGAGGGAAGTTGTTGCTCGGATAAGGGTTGCGCCTTCGTGGGTAGCGTCCAACTCAGTAGGGTTAAACTAATTGCGGCTGCCAGACGTTTAAGAGAAATGTTTGTAGTAAGCGCTAAAGCGCTTCTGGCACGCTTCGTGCCTACTACGAACCCAGATTAAGTCAGCGACACTCATTTTAAGAGTCATGATGCAAAACCTTGTTTGATGTCAACGAAAATTATTCGATGACCTTCGACATTATACATGTAGAGAGGTTCCAAGGGAACGTCCTTAAACTCTGCCATGGTCACGATATCCCGTAATTCCCGATTCATGACGGCGGATGTCTCTTTCAATCTCGCACTTCACCCAGAATCAGACAGCTATCTTCTGGTAGAATTGTTAGTCCCTGGACTGTAGAGACGTTGCATGAGGAGTCTCTACATGGTAATTAGAATTAAACGAACAAACCATCATCAGGTTATGCCCAACGCTCACATCATTGGTCTGGGACGCTCCGGAATAGCCGCCGCACGACTCCTGAAACAGGATGGGTGGACGGTAACCGTCAGTGATAGCAAAACCTCTGATTCTCTGCAACAGCAACAACAAGTCCTTAATGTTCAGGGAATTACGGTTAAACTGGGGTATTCTCTTACCCTTGGCGATGGGGATTTACCTGAACTGATTGTGGTGAGTCCTGGTGTTCCTTGGGATATTCCGGTTTTAATTGAAGCCAGGAATCGCGGGATTGATACAATTGGTGAGATGGAACTGGCTTGGCGTTATCTCAAGTCTTCTCCTTGGGTGGGGATTACGGGGACGAATGGTAAAACCACGACAACGGCGCTGATTGCAGCTATTTTTCAAGCGGCGGGTTTCCATGCGCCTGCCTGCGGTAATATCGGCTATGCGGCGTGTGAACTGGCTTTGGCACAGCCCTTAGAGACCTTCCATGGACGGTCTCTACATGAGAAACTACCCCAATCCAAAATTGACTGGGTTATTGCAGAAATTAGTAGTTATCAAATTGAGTCGTCACGGGATTTAGGTCCAACAATTGGGGTGTGGACAACGTTTACGCCGGATCACTTGAACCGCCACAAGACGCTGGAAAATTACTACACTATTAAAGCCAAGCTGCTGTCGCGATCGCACTATCAAGTCTTTAACGGTGATGATCCCTATTTGCGTCAGTTGGGGACAACTCATTGGTCAAAGGCGTACTGGACAAGTGTAAAGGGTCGTGACGCGACGCCTCGTCCTTGGGTATATATTGAAAATGGCTGGGTGATGGTGGAATCGGAACCAATTGTTCCTGTGGATTCCTTGCGGATGGTGGGCTATCACAATCAGCAGAATTTACTCATGGCAGTCGCCGCCGCGCGGTTAGCTGGGATTGAGAAACAGGCAATTGTTGAGGCTATTACCAATTTTCCTGGTGTTCCTCATCGCCTCGAACATATTATCACCTGGCAGGGCATTGACTTTATTAATGATAGTAAAGCCACTAATTATGATGCGGCGCAAGTGGGATTAGCGGCTGTTGACAGTCCGGCTATTTTAATTGCTGGGGGTGAAGCCAAAGCGGGAGATGATACCCACTGGTTGAACACAATCCAAGTGAAAGCGGCGGCTGTTTTACTGATTGGTGAAGCCGCACCAGCATTTGCTCAACGCTTGCAGGAGGTGGGTTATTATCGTTATGAAATTGTGGAAACCATGGCGCGAGCGGTTCCTAGAGCTGCCGAATTAGCCAAACAGGATCATGCGTGTGTGGTTTTACTGTCACCGGCTTGTGCGAGTTTTGACCAGTATCAAAGTTTTGAACATCGAGGTGATGATTTCCGTCAGCTCTGTTGGCAAAATTTTAGTCCTTAGTCAGGGTGTATGTCAACTTTGTTAAAAGTTATAATTTTAACCAATCCGGCAGGTTTCCACCCAGGACGAATGACGAATAACAAATGAAAAAAGTATTTTTTTTACTCGGTGAACTAAATGACGATGATATGGATTGGATGATCGCTGTGGGACACCGAAAGGAAGTTACCGCAGGAACCATCCTAATTGAGGAAGGTCAACCCATCGATACTCTGCTGATTCTGCTAGAGGGAACCTTATCGGTATCAGTTTCAGCATTGCAAGGCAAGACAATCGCTCGATTAACCAGTGGTGCGGTTGTCGGGGAAATGTCTTTTGCGGATACTCGTCCTCCCTCGGCTACGGTTCAGGCGGTGGAAACCTCTCTGATTTTATCCATTCCGCGTCATCATCTCCTGGAAAAACTGCAAAAAGACCAAGGATTTGCCTCACGCTTCTATCGTGCGATCGCGATTTTTCTGTCTACTCGATTACGGGGTACGGTGCGATATCTGGGTTATGCCAAAACCGATTGGCTTAAGGACGAGAATGAGACTGAAGAGTTATCCCAAGAAGTCGTTGATAATGTACCCCTTGCCCAAGCCCGATTCGATTGGCTCCTGAGGCGTTTGCGGAATAATGACCATGCGGTGCTTCCAGATTAATGGGGGCTCCAGGTGTGGAGGTGCACTTAAGTTGGGTCAGAAATACAGTCCTACTGGTCGGGTTGTAGAAACCCAGACCTAAACGTTGTAGGTCTGGGTAGTTCATATACATATTTGCGGTAAATCCCTCCCCATTTAGCCTTTATTTCTGTTGGCTGGAATTCTCTGGCGTATTAACCTTGGGTACAATGTCAGGACGATCTTTATTTTCCCAACCGGCTGGACGCTTGGAGTTATACCAGGCGATAGAGCCAAGGACAACAGCGGCGATAAAGCCGATCACATAGACCAATGTAAACGAGAATGGAAATTTAGAAGCTTGAGCCGCTCCTGCTTCCATCAATAAATTCAAATACATAGATTCACTCCTTATCCTATTTTGGCTATCCTATCAAAACTTTCCGGAGAATCTATCACCCCTGAGACCGAATTGCGGTGACCAAGATGTTGGGGAAGCTGGGGGAGATGGGGGAGATACAGAAGATGGGGGAGATACGGAAGATTAGGGAGATGGGGGAGCTGGGGAAGATGGGGGAGCCATGTAGAGACGTAGCATGCTACGTCTGGGAGATGAGGGCGAGTTTTGAACCAACGTTATCGTCAATAGTGAAACGAAAGTCCCTAAACCCGCCCCTACCAATCAGGTTCCCTCGAAGGTCGTTAAGGGTCAACACTCAACACTTTACTCTTCAGACGCGGGAGGAGCAGTGATGGGTGCAGGTGCTGGCGCAGCCGGAGCGGGTGCAGGTGCCGCTTTGCGCGAGGCTGGAGGCGCTGGGGGCGGTGCTACTGGTGCTGGGACAGTATTGCGGACAGGGGGAGCCGAAACTGCCGCTGGTTGAGCTGGAGCTGGGGCTGGCGGAGCAGGTTTGGGTGCAGGTGCTGACCGTCTCGGTGGTGGGTTGCTGGGCGCTGTGTTGCGAACCGGGGCTTGGCGACGGGAGGAACGGGCGGGTGCAGGTTGGCTCCTAGTACGACTGCGACTACTACTACTACCACTGCTTCTGCTGCTGCTTGAACGTCGTGGGGAATAACTACGACTGGTGGAACCAGAGGTTGATCGGCTGTTGTAAGTCGAAGTACTGCGGCTTCTCCGTCTGCTTCTAGAGCTAGTCTGGTTTGTTGTATTGGATTTCTTGGTATAGGTTTTTTTCGGCTTGATCGGCTTGGCTTCAATCGTCCCTTCCCTACCCTCTAATTTATCAGGTCGATCTGGAAAGTCTTCCGCCCTCATATTTTCGACGGCTTCTTCCATGAACTCATGCCAAGTGATGGCGGCGGTGCTACTGGCTCCCCAAGTGGGTTTATTATCATCATTACCCAGCCAAACGCCAGTCACTAATTGGGGAATGTAGCCGATAAACCAGAGGTCACGGGCTTCGTCTGACGTACCTGTTTTGCCCGCCACGGCGCGATCGCGTAACTGAGCGTTCCCTCCTGTTCCGGAGGTTACCACCTTGCGGAGCATCCAGGTCATAATCGCGGCGGTGTCTTCGTCAATGGCTCGCTCGCGTTGGATCTGTTCTCGATAAATCACCTTACCCTGTCGATCCAGAATGCGGCGAATCCCATGGGGGTGGACTTGTATGCCTTGAGTGGCTAAAGTGCCATAAGCACTGGTCAACTCCAGTAAATTCACTTCTGACGCTCCTAATGCCAAGGAATAGGTTTTGTTCAGGGTTGATTCAATCCCCATTTTCTCGGCAATTTCCACCACCGGGTCCCAACCCACCTTGATTAAGGTTTTCACTGCCACAATGTTCACCGAATGGGTGAGAGCATCCCGAATCGAAGTCCAACCGCGAAACGTTTCACTATAGTTCTTGGGTTCATAACCATCAACGACAAAGGGGGCATCCTCATAACTTTGATAGGGAGAGAAACCTGCCGCGATCGCGGTTGTGTAAACAAATGTTTTAAATGTCGAACCCGGTTGGCGTTGTGCCTGCGTCACCCGGTTAAATTGCTGATCAAAGAAATCCTTACCCCCCACCATGGCTTTGATTTGACCATTACGCGGATCAATTGCTACTAATGCGGCTTGTTCAAACCGTTGGTATTTGCCATAGGTTTCTATTGTCTCTGCCACCGCCACTTCTGCTGCCCTTTGCCACTGAGGATTGAGAGTTGTTTCCACAATCAATCCCTTTTTACCTAAAACATCGGGGGGAACGTATTTCGGCAGTTCTTGTTGAATATATTCAGTAAAATAAGACGCCTGTCGGTCTAAACGCTTGGGGTTGCTGCGCTTTGTCCTTAAGGGAGTCGCGATCGCGGCGTCTGCTTCTCCCTCGGTAATATACCCATTTTTCTGCATCCGGCGCAGCACCACATTCCGCCGCTCTTGGGCGATTTTTTTGTTAATAAAGGGAGAATACTCGCTCGGTGCGGGTGGCAAGGCTGCCAAGGTTGCCATTTCCGCTAAGGTCAATTCGGTAACGGGTTTACTAAAGTACACCCAAGCCGCATCCGCGACGCCATACGCCCCAGAACCCAAATACACCAGATTCAAATAGCGCTCCAAGATTTGATCTTTCTCCAAATCCTGCTCAATTTTTTGCGCCATCCGAATTTCTTTGAGCTTGCGACCTAGGGTTTGTTGCTGATCAAAATAGACAATCCGCGCCAATTGCTGGGTAATCGTACTGCCGCCTTCCACCACATCTCTGGCTAACAGATTCGAGAATGCCGCCCGGACAATCCCTTGGTAATCCAGTCCACTATGATTTTCAAAGCGTTGATCTTCTATCGAAATAAACGCTTGTTTTAGCCTGTCCGGAATTTCCCATATTTTTAGATTATCGTGAGTCGCTGGTCCAATTTGCTGGAGAATCGTACCATCGGCTGCTTTTACGGTAATCGTCTCATCCCGGATATAGCTCAGCACATCCTCCGTAGACTCCGGTAAAGTTTCTTCCAGGGCTTGCCAACCCAAACCGAAGGCGATCGCACCGCCACTGATCCCCACCATTCCTATCCCCACCCAAAACTTACGCCGACGATAGATAGGAGGGGGTCCGACCAATGACTTAACCAGGGTACTCTGAATTCCCTTAATCCCATTCATCGTCACCGTTGCACCCCGTCGGCATCGTCTTACCAGATCCAACCGTGGTGACGGTTTTGGCTGGGAGTCGGGTTGAATCTGATCCTCTGAGGCAGACTGGGTTGGTTGTTCCGTTACCGCCTCCGAATTCAACTGACTTGATGGATCTTCGTGCTTTGGGATAGAATTTGACACTTGAACTCCTCAATTAAACCACAAGCCGCCATGACCTTTTGCTTATTTTAGGGCTTGGGATCAAAATTTGCCGGATAGATGAAACCAAGCTTCCTTCTCAGTAAAATCCCGATGCGTGAGACTTGGCAATCTAGCGTCATCCTAGCATCGGTTTCGTTGGCGTTGAGGTGTATCCGGGGTTCAATCGATTTTGTTTGTCAATGATTATCATTTTTTCTTTTTAAGCGGTTTAAGTCAATCCAGCGCTCAAATTGTATCTCAACTCTTGAAAAAATCCTACCGTACCGAGGGATACTGGGATTGAGGCAAGTTCGGACACCATGAGGCGATCGCCAGCACCTGAACCCGTTCAAGCCTGGATAGCTCAACCTCCGGCTTGGCTGGATGTTCAACCCATCGAGAATCAACCTGATGTTGGGCTAATTGACTTAGATTTAGGAGAGCAAGAAGCGATTCGTTTCGGGCTTCGCCGATCTTGATTGAAATGTTGCGCTGGCGATATCAGGCAACTGAGTAGAAAACAAAGATTGATGGGCAAAATAATCAGCGATCGCGCCATTTTTCTGGTATATTTTTTATCATGGGAAAATGTGTCCACCTATAGACTCTATACTCGTCACTTCAAATTCTGTTTATGTCAACGTCTCACTCGGATAAAAAAAAGTCAGTTAAACCTAGGCAACAATCCGATCCTCAATTGCAAGCGATCGCTTACAGCTTAGATAGTCTCGTTCCAGGATTTTATCTTTGGCTAGGTGATCTGAAAATTAGGTTAGGTGGGAGTGAACCAGAAGAAACCTATCCTGGAATTATTCATAGTTGGTGGGGTATAGCACTTGTTCTACCTGGGTATCGGATCTATAGTACCTATCAAGGTAGCTATGACCCTTGATCAGCATGATCTGGATGGCATTGCCAAAATCACGGTTAAAATTCTGCTAACTCCTGAATTTGAAGCGCTTTTAATTGCTGCCGGATATAGTAAGGTGGGTACGGCTCCAGCTAAAGGGAATCGGATTAAAGTTTGGTGGGTTCACACAAGTTTCAGGCGAATAGAAGCAATTTATAGTCCAGATGGGGCAGTTGCTATTACGGCTTATCATGTCTCTTGATCGGCGATCGCACTCAACCAAACCCTAACGCGATCGCGCTGGTGTTTATCCTCAATTCTCGGACAGGCGATCGCACTTTATTTTTACCCATTTATACGACAGAGGCTTGACTTTGGCGATTTTTTTAGGTACTATTTCATTATGGGAAAATGTGTCCGCCTATAGACTCTTTGCTCATCATTTCAAAAACACAGATTACACGGATTGAGTGACACTAAAAAGAAGATTCAATAGTGAAGGACACAGATTGACACAGAGGACTTAATAATTTCCCGACAATTCTTACATCTTCTGGCTATTGAGGACTAACGCCTCCGTGTAATCAGTGCGATTAATCTTTTACCCCCACCGCTATCGTTTCTATAAATCAGTGAAATCAGTGTTACGATCGCACGATTGATCAATGTACCGGGTGGGAAGGGGTTGAGCCTGGTTATCCGATGGGGTGCAGCCAAAGCGCGATCGCATAAATTTATTTGTCCCGTAGGGTGCGTTAGGCGCTGGCTTGGGTTAATGTTAAAAAATTGAGGATTTTATCGCCGTAACGCACCGTTTTCGGTTAGGGTGGTGCGTTACACTTGCGTTAACACACCCTACAGCGATCGCACTCAGATTGATGATACGATCAATACAATATTCTCGTTACCCCAGACGGAAAAATGCCTCTTCAATCCATAAGTACAGAACATATCGCCATTGATCCTGGCTATTGTTTCGGTAAACCCCGCATTGCGGGTACAAGAATGCCAGTGGCGACGATTGCTAAACTGTATAAGGAACCTATAAACGTTATTTTCAACGCCAGTTAGCTCAGATGATTATCAATCGAAATCAAGTGAAATTGTTAATCGTTGATCCAGAAATTGAGGTGATTGTGGAATGGATAGATTAAAGCATTATCGGCAAATTATCCAAGATATTTTAACAGAATATCATCAACTCAATGAAAAATCAGGTTCGACAACTGAAAGTGCTTTAGCCTTTGATCAGGTACACGATCATTACCTTTTGCTGTTGATGGGATGGCACAAGGATGAGCGGATTAAAAGTGTGATGATTCATATCCGTTTAAAAGATAACAAAATTTGGATTGAGGAAGATTGGACAGAGGATGGAGTGGCGACAGAGTTATTGCACAAAGGGATTGCACGAGAGGAGATTGTTTTAGCGTTTCATCCACCTCATGTTAGACAATATACTGAATTTGCATTAGCGTAGCTTAATCGTTGGTATCGTCTAAGGATTAACTTGTAAGGAAAGCGGGTGCGATCGCAGGATTTCCCGGATGGTTAATCATCCTATCCGGTGAAAGGAATGGAACGAAGATAAAGGATTTGGGGATAATATTGTAGGGGCGCACGTCAGACAAAGGCAAAGGGCGCACGTCGGTGCGCCCCTACGGTTTCTCCCCTTGTGGAATATGTAATGCTCATCTATTTGACTTCGGGGTGCTACGCGACTACTAGATTGGCGATTCCACTTGCTCTTCTGTGGATTCATGTTTGCCGTTTTTCTCTGATTCTTGGGTAAATTCTTGAAATAATTCAAAAAATTTATTCAAAGCGGTTCTTTCATCTTCCGAATAAAATAGTATTATATTATCCCAGGATTGTCCTGTACTAATGTTAAATTTTTTCTTAATCCAATTTGGGAATTCGACAAATTCTTGCTCGTGTTTGGTTGGGGGAATTCCTAATTGACGGCGGGCTAGGTTATAACCTGATAAACAAGAGCGCAGGTTGCTAATATGGGGCTTTCCTAGGTACATTGAAGGTCGTTTTTGAATTTTCTGGAGTAGATCATATAAGTCACTCATCTTTCACCTCTTGGTTTTGATTGTCACTTTATTTTAACTCAATTCCCATTAGGATTTAAAAGTCAGTCTCTGTAATTTGGAAATCGCCGCCAAAGTCTTTGATGGGACAGTAGAGGTTATTTAGCCAAGCTTTTCGGGAAATGCCCTGGTGATGAATATTATCAAAGATGAGTTCTTCTTCCCCTATTTTCACGGCAATTCCTTGATGTTGACCATTGGTTGCAATAGTCTGTTGGAGGATTTCATGATAGATATTCCCGTAAGGATCTTCTGCACTCCCTGTATATAATTTAATTTGTTTGCCAGGAATTCTTTGTTCAATGAGAAATTGCTTGATTGCCTCAGCGCACTGTTGGCATTGAAATATCTGGAAGCGACTGGCAATTTTGGTAATTTGTTGACGAAGTTCTTCTTTAGACAAGTCTGTGTCTGTAAAATTGATGATTACGGTAGTAGTCTAATCGATTTGGGCTTAAACTTTTTCGTTCCTTGGGCGATCCCACTCTTCCTCGTTAACCCAACCCTAACGCGATCGCACGATTGATCAATGTACTGGGTGGGAAGGGGTTGAGCCTGGTTATCCGATGGGGTGCAGCAAAGGCGTGATCGCATGAATTATTTATCCCGTAGGGTGCGTTAGGCGCTGGCTTGGGTTCATGTTAAAAAATTGGGGATTTTATCGCCGTAACGCACCGTTTTATGTTTGGATGGTGCGTTAACGAAGTGTAACGCACCCTACTAACCCAAACAGCGATCGCTAACGCCTCCGTGTAATTAGTGCGATTAATCTTTCACCCGCCACCGCTACCGTTTCTATAAATCAGTAACATCAGTGTTATGGATAGATTAAAGCATTATCGGCAAATCATCCAAGATATTTTAACAGAATATCATCAACTCAATGAAAAATCAGGTTCGACAACTGAAAGTGCTTTAGCTTTTGATCAGGTACACGATCAGTACCTTTTGCTGTTGATGGGATGGCACAAGGATGAGCGGATTAAGAGTGTGATGATTCATATTCGTTTAAAAGATAACAAAATTTGGATTGAGGAAGATTGGACAGAGGATGGAGTGGCGACAGATTTGTTACACAAAGGAATTACACGAGAGGAGATTGTTTTAGCGTTTCATCCACCTCATGTTAGACAATATACTGAATTTGCGTTAGCGTAGCTTAACCGTTGGTATCGTCTAAGGGTTGACTTGTAAGGAAAGTGGGTGCGATCGCGCTCTGTTTATCCTCAATTTTAGGATAGGCGATCGCACTTGTAATTTTTACCCTTTTATACGATAGAGGCTTGACTTTGGCTAATTTTTTAGGTACTATTTCATCATGGGAAAATATGTCCGCCTATAGACTCTATACTCGTCACTTCAAAAACACAGATTACACGGATTGAATGACACTAACGAGAAGACTCAATAGTGAAGAACACAGATTGACACAGAGGACTTAATAATTTCCCAACAATTCTTACATCGTCAGGCTATTGAGAACTAACACCTCTGTGAAATCAGTGCTACTAACCTATCACCCCCCACCGCTACCGTTTCTATAAATCAGTGTAATCAGTGTTACGATCGCACTTCTTTTTTTACCCATTTATACGATAAAGGCTTGACTTTGGCTAAATTTTTAGGTACTATTTCATCATGGAAAAATGTACCCACCTATAGGCTCTATACTCGTCACTTCCAAAACACAGATTACACGGATTGAATGACACTAACGAGAAGACACAAAGCGTGAAGAACACAGATTGACACAGAGGACTTAATAATTTCCCGACAATTCTTACATCGTCAGGCTATTGAGAACTAACACTCTGTGAAATCAGTGTGATTAACCTATCACCCTCACCCTTAACGTTTCTATAAATCAGCGAAATCAGTGTTACGCGATCGCACGATTGCTCAATGTACCCAGTGGAAAGGGGTTGAGCCTGGTTATCTAATGGGGTGCAGCAAAGGCGCGATCGCACTTATAATCACAGTGAATGAGTGCAGTTTAGTTTTGTGCTACGTTTGCCGCTTTCTTGCTAAACTTTGAGTAATCCCTATTGTGTATGGAATTATGGCTTCTGTCCAACAAGTAATGAAAGAAGCGTTATCACTGCCCAGCGCATTGAGAGCGAGATTGGCAGAGAAGCTGGTGGAAAGTCTTGAGTTTGATATAGACGAGACACTACAAACACGTTGGGTAACGGAAGCGAAGAAGCGTAGAGATGAAATCCACAGTGGTTTAGTCCAATCAATTCCTGGAGAGGAAGCATTAACTCAAGTGAGACGGCTTTTGGAGTCATGAAATATGTATTTCACCCAGCAGCGTTGACTGAGTATGGTGAAGCGGATGAGTCGCCATAACACTGATTACACTGATTTTTGTTGATGGTAGGGGTGGGTGGCAAAGGTTGGTAGCACTGATTTCACAGAGGAGTTAGGGGTGGGTGGCAAAGGTTAGTCATACTGATTTTTGGGATAGGTTGGGTTCGGGTTTGTTTCTGCTGTTTTATCACAGTTTTTGGGTCTTCGGGGGGTTTGTAATAAAGCTTTTTTTCCTTGTCTAGATATATTCTTCCTCCACGACTGCCATGGAGTGGCTAATTGATAATGCGTTTTACTTTGAGACTCGGTTCACCAAAGTTAATCAGTAAACCCAGGCGCAGTTTCGTGGCTTTGAGGTAATTCAGGGTTTGGGCTTCAAATTCCTTAACTAACATCCTTACCGCCTTGGTTTCCACGATGATCTGGTCAAAGCATAAAAAATCGGCATTGTAGGTTCGATTTAACCGCACCCCCTTATAAAAAATCGGTAAGGGACATTCCCGATGATTGGGAATATTGTGCTGTTGAAACTCAATCTCCAACGAATCCTGATACACCACCTCCAAAAACCCCGCCCCTAACTCCCGATGCACCTCCTGTGCCGCGCCAATTATTTGATAGGTCTTCTCCTCATACAAATAACCCATCCCCAACCTCCTTACTCAAACACAGATTACACCGATTTTCTTAGATTTTACCAGCAGCCTCACGATTAAATAACACAGATTGACACAGACGCCTAAACAGTCCCCACTCCAATTTAATCATCCTATGCCACCCACCACTAACCCCTCTGTGTAATCAGTGCTACTAACCTGTGCCACCCATCACTCACCCATAAAAAAATCAGCGCAATCAGTGTTTTAAACACAGATTACACAGAGAGGATAGCACTTTCGGGCAAGAGTG
>NZ_JAVKBY010000069.1:0-16092 GCF_040222985.1 Coleofasciculus sp. F4-SAH-05 | reverse complement strand
TGGTTAACGGTTTCAACTGTTGCTTGATAGAATATATCGGACAATGAAGTTAAAAACATCTCCAAGTCGGTGAAACCGATGGGGTTAAGTTCATCGGCGGGAGTTGGCAAGCCTTTGCAATAAGTTATCGTCGTCATAGCTATTCGTTACCCGATTTCTTACCAATTAAGTCAACAATATCGTATCGACGATGACCACCAGCTGTCCGAGAAGCTCGTATTTTGCCGTTGAGTTCCCATCGGTGCAAAGTTTTGACCGTCACACCTAGTAGAGTTGCTGCTTCTTGGGGCGTTAAACTAGACATTGCCTAATTATATCATAGAAAATGTCCAGTTATGTCACTAATTGTCTAGATATTTACCGACTGTTAGTTAACCCCACTATACCTGCCAAAATTGCTTGAATTGCGGTCGTGTTGTGAAAAAAGCACTTAAACGAAAATAGTCTCCAATGTATAAGAATTGAATTAAATGTTTCTGTTTCAACTATTGCGGATACTGACCCAAAAACGTTGTTTTTCACGCTTGTGCTTAATCGCCCTCCCCATAAACTTAATAGGTCGTCCAATTAGTTTCTGAATTGGAGATTGGCTCAGCCAGCGATTATAACCTTCTGCAATCGAACCTGCCAACAAATCACGCCAGAGCAAAGCGATGCGATCTGGTGTAAAGTCCTTAGCCCGTCGAAAACCGTTTTCTACCATTGCTGCATACAACTCTGGCTCATCCCGCAAACGCTTTAGTGCCGCGATCGCATCCTGGGGACTCCTTACCTCAATATAGTCCAGTTCCGATTGCCGCAGGTGTTCAAAGGCGGGTTCTGGACCGAGTAAGGCGGGACACCCAGCGAACCAAGCGTTAATCAATTTACTCGCTGGCTTAATCGATAAATCATACTCCGTACAGTTTCGGACTGCCAACACTACGTCGGCTTGACGATAATCTGTCCAAACCGTATGCCCCCCCTGGGATAGGTCTGTGCTAAGGGATAAGGTCATTCCCAGGGATTGCAGTTGCTGCAAAAATTCTGGACTCTGAAAGGGTTGGGCAAAATAGATACTCCTACCTTTGTAAACAATGGTTTCAACTTTGCTGCCTCGGCAGCGATCGCGGGGTTTGAGTGCCACTTGGGGCCAGAATGGTATAAAGTGGTCGGTCGAATCAATCACGTTTAAGCGATTCTGAACGATCCGTTGCTCGCAGATTTCTGGTCTACCTCGGTCATGTTGGCAGGCGACAACATAGCTGTGGAAGGGATAGTCCCTGAGTCCTAGATGATCATAACTGGTGACACAGATCTGACCCGGAATATAGCGAGGAACTAGGTGTACGTTCAAGCCGCGTCGTTTTAGCTGGACGTAGGTTTGCACCGACCAGGAATCATTACCATCTCGGAATCGGTCGATGATTTGTTCTACGGGGGGTGGGTGAGGGCTTTCCATGACATCCTGCCACACTTGGATGTTCTTGCTAATGAAGTACACCGGGTAGGGTAGTGGCTTTTGGGTTGATGATTCTAGCATAATATAGTGTTTTAGTCAAGTTTAGCCATTCAGTACCCGCTATCGGCAGATTTTCAACCCCGAAGCTGCCATAAGTCTTGGGGTTGGTTACAGTACTCTAAGAACCTAGAGGTGTCGGCTTCTAGAATATCTGCCACCCACTCACGAGTTTGGGGCTGCCATTGCGGTCGTCCTGAGAATTCCTGGAAGAATAGCTGTTGTTTGAGTCGATGGCGTAAAGATGGGGGAATTAGCTTGGCTGTGGCGCGGAATAGAGAGAATGAACGCAGGCGCGAAAGGGTATGGCTGGGTACTTTTTTGCCCGTTGAGGGGTTCAGGTGAAGCTGAGGATCAGCTAGGGGGGCATCGGGATCGACATCTAGGAACTGAAAGCAGCGACGCATAACCGCTTCTGTATCGGCTTGAAAATCCTCGTAGAAGATAATGTGGATGCGCTCATCGGGAAAATGAGTCCGATAGGCGTCAATTTGCTGCCAATAGTTGGAGGTATCCACCAGGGAATCCCGATTGATTCGCACGGCTGTATTGAAATCATAGTGAACCTCTTCCCCGCCGTGCGATCGTTTCTGTAACCACAACGACTCAATGCGGGCGATCGGATCGCGGACAATGTAGATTAGCTTTAAGTCAGGAGCGTAAGCCACAAGGCGAGAAAGGGTGTGCGGATAACGTTCCTTGGCTGTGTAGCAGTTGCTCCCTTCTCCCCGCATCCGTTTCGACCCCACTTCATTGTACAGGGATTCATACCAGTCAAATCCTCGGGCATAGATGGGATCATGGGAGAAGAAGTTGGGTTCTTTACACTTAACCATGAACACATCAGGATGGTGTCCCAAAAGCGTGCAGAGTGTGGTTGTGGCACATTTTCCCGCACCGATGACCATATAGTTGGGTTTCATTGTTCCACAGGTGGGTATGAGTTGTAGCGTCCTGAAGCCAGTCTATGGTCAAACAACCACTGTCGATCGTCCGGGGAATTATTTAACCAACGTTGAATTAAGTCTCCCCATTTTACCGGAATTTGCAGCCGTTCCCAGGTAGCGGATGCAGCAGTAGAAAGGGTTTGATAGAGTTCGGGGTTAGCCACGAGTGTTTCAATACAAGCGGCTAAAGCCAGGGAGTTACCGGAGGGAAAGATTAGGGCGTTGCTTTGATGTTGCAAAACCTGGTTAAACATGGGATGGTCTGAAGCGACAATTGGCGTGCGGGTGCAGAGGGCTTCGTATAGGGTCACGGGTAAACCCTCTGGATAGGTATGTCTACTGGGGATGATGATTAGATCGGCGTTTTTCATTAACTGCATCACCTCATGATGGGAAACTAATCCCAAAAAGTCTACAGAGTCTTGAATTTGCCGAGTTTCTGCTTTCTTGACAAAATACTCGGTTTCGCCGATCCCGGCTATTTTTAAGTTGATGGATAATCCCTGGGCTTTTAAATAGGCTATTGCTTCTAATGTATCGCCAATTCCCTTGGCTTCACTCAAAATACCAACGTACAGAAGATGCCACGGAGGTTCATGACGGCGGAGGCGTTTTTCGGGAAAAGATTCTGGGGTAATCACAGGGGGCCAATCCCAGGGAATTATTTTTTCTGGATTAACGCCTATTTGCTGAAGCGATAAGCAGGAATTCAGATTATGATTGGCAATCCATTCAATCGGGTTTTGATTTAAAAGTCTTGATAAAAAATAGTATTTTGCTCTCTTGCGGAGAGTTTTACGTTGAAATGATTCAGCAAAAATAGCCAGGGTTCTAATCTTTTTGTTGACGACACACTTGAGGATATGGGGGAGACTGGTACGCAGAATTAAATGATTGGGATTTTGGGCTTCAATGATATTAATCAGGTGTTTGGTGTTGAGTTGGCTCTGAAATCCTGCACCGATTGCTCGCACCCCATTGGGCAGGACTTGATTATAGGCGGTGGCTGTACAAAAACAGAGAACGGTAACGTCTTCAACCCGTTTAGCAATTTCGGCGATGGTGTTAACTGAATACTTTTGGGCATAATAAGTTTCTGCGCCCCCTTCAGCTAAACGCTGGACGGCTTCACGGTAATCTCCTGCATGCTGAACTATTAATAAACGCATGTTTTAATCGATAGATATGATGAAGGTGTCTCTCCATATTCACCCTGTCAGATTAGGGGGCGATTGCCGACCATAACCATGGGTTTGGGTCGAAATTCGGTTTCTTCTTTGAGGCGGATGCCTTTGCCACCACATAGGATGGCGATGGGGATAGTGTTCATTATTATTCAGTCTTCCCTTTCCAATCAAAATTATAAGCGGCAAAGTTATTAAGTACACTCCCGAAGCCCCAAGTTAAGTCAAAAGGATATTTTTCAGATCAATGGGGATAGATACCAATGACATCTCCTAGACTAAGTGCATATAAAACTCGCAGTGTCTTAGACATGAGTTTAGGCGTCTTAATTTTAACAAGTTGCAATTGCAACTCGAAGTCACTCAGCGCTACTAATCTTCCCACCAATCCGACATGAAGCTGCTAGCTGAAATACGCTTGACTAACTCGATTTACTCTGGCTCTAACTTCTTATACCATGCCGTGGCAATCTTATTTGCTCGGGAGGCGCTTTTAGCAACCTCTGCCTCAATTTCCTTTGTCCAGGGTAGATGGCATTTCTGATATAGGTGCTTTGTGATCTCCAAGGAGTCAGTACTCAAGTCTTCATAGATAACCCGCACGTAATTGGAGCGTCCTTCACCTACCGAGTGAATCGTTTCGCTAGCATAGCACCAATACCACAATTCTGATTCATCCACAGTCATGGCTTCTACCTCCCCAAAGCGTTCGCCCCACTGCTGTCCAAATCTATCACCTAGGGGTTTCCGAACTTTGGGTGATGGAAGTTGAGCCAGAGGAGAGGTGGCTAGCTGATCCCCTTCATTGCGACAATGGGTTTCACTGCTGAGGTCAAGCAGGTCGAGCAACCAGTTGGTTCCGGAACGCCCTTGTCCCACTATTAAAATGTAGTCTGGCTTCATCGTCTTCTTCTGCTTTAGTCGTTAATTTCTTGAGTAAAAATGAATGCTGATGTTGTTTATTTTAAATACAGAGACTCCAAAGAACTAATGCCTTTTATTTTACTCAAAAACCATACGTCATTTTCCCACACAACAATCTTCAACTTTAAGTACAGAATTGGGGGTAATGTCCTCTTTAAATTAATACCCTCATTTCAGTCTACTTTTATTTATAACATTGAGTTTTTGTCTGACTCGCTTTTGCCACAAATTTATTTTGAGGCGTCGGGACAAGTAATCTGCTAGAAATAGGGCTATTCCATAGCGCTGGACACGACCCTGTACACGCACCCACCAGGATTGTAACTTGAGTTGTTGTTTCATGGCAGAGGTGACCTTCAGGCTTGGTAACCCACTGAGTTCATACCCGCGCTCTACCAACATATTCGCAACCCGTGATTCAACCAATTGAATTTCTCGCTCAGACAATTTGCGTTTCCACTGACTAATTAAGCTGGGATCAGGCAAGTCGTAGGTGGTCTTCTGAGCGTAACTCAGCATTGCCTCGTTATATGGTAAACCAATAAAATTACATAGCTGTGTCAGAGTCTCAACGGGTTCTTTAATGAGGGCTTCATACGTTACCTCAATTCGCCGTTCTGACGATAGGTTTTGACTGAGCTTTGCCCACAATGACTCTGCCTCTATCCAACGTTCCACACCAATATATACATTACCTGCCCAACCCATTCCGATACAAGAACGAGCTACATCTCTGCTATCCCGAATAAGATGAATGAAACGAGCATCAGGGAAAATATGTAGCAATCTATCGAAGTGTCGGTGAACCGTAGCACCAATTATAGGTTTTTGTGCCTGTTCCTGTTTCTGACCTAAGAAACTGTTAATAAGTTGTGGATAACTTAAGCCGCGATCAATGGTAAAACCTGTATCCTGGAAAATTCGATGAGTTTCTAACCATTTATAATATTCATCAAGCGACGGGAAGTCACCCTCATTAGATATTTTATCAACAGCATATTCAAATTCATAGCACCAAGCGATATCCGGATGGTGATCGAGCATTAGCCTGAGAACCGTAGTACCAGAACGCTCAGCGCCAACTAGAAAAATGGGTTGTGAAACTAGTGAAATATCTTTTGTCATGTAAAACTTGATTGATTTCCTCTTGTGTTAACTGTCAATATAAACAAACTCTCGTAGCTGGACATGATATCATTTTTGGGGCTCTCCCTTAACCCAATAATTATAAGTGCCAATCACATTCCCTGGACCGGCGGCGTACAAAACGCGAAGGGGTTTCGGCATCAGTGCTTGCTTCCTATCTGTTGATGTTGACATTTGTCATGATTTGAGGAGTTCTAATAATAGGTCATATAATATGAATTCTCACGTTATCATACCTTAGTGGAGTGGCACAACTAAAATTGTGGAATAGATTGGTTTCGTAGTAGGGGAACCTTAGCCCTCTCCAGCTATGCGTTAGAGCACTAAAGTGCTTACTACAAACAAAACCCTATTTTAGCTGTGCCACGCCACTAGACTATTTAACCCGATTTTCCGACTGTCCCCCTGATGGAAAATGCTGTTCAATTATCTCTAAAACCTCTTGGGCAATGAGCTGATTCGCATGTTTAGTAAAATGTCCATCCCCCTTGAAATTTTTTAAATCCGTCGCTGGCGCAATCCGATGAGTACTGACAAAGGGAATTGAATTCGCCTCCAGAGTCGGCTGGAGATATTCAAACAGATGGTCATCATATCCCCGATCATTAAACAGTAGCACAATCGGCAGCTTCCCATCGGCTTGAGCCGTTTCCGCAAACTCCTGCACCATGACAGGTAACACCTGAATATCTGGCAAATCCTGATTAAACCCTGCTGACGTATGAATTTCATTCGTCAAACCGACTTGATGCTTTTGTCCCCAAGAACGGCGAATCATTCGGATAATTGCCGAATAATCAGTCCAATTTTCCTCAAATAAAAAGGAATTAAAAAAGCGATCATGGTTTCGCATCTGGTCAACAAACGCCTGCCATTTCTCCTCATCCTTGACAGCAACACGAAGTTGTTCTATCGACTGAATTTTAGGTTCAATTGCCTTTAACTCTCCGTTTTCCATCCCATACTTAGGAAACGTAAAAGCCGCCGGAACTTCAGCCCCCCAGGTCATCCCACTTATAGCACTGAGTCCTTTGACACTCGACGCTAAAACCCCTAAGATGACCACATCCGCTTCATGATGCCCCCGGTCTAACTGGTAGGCGGCAAACGAGTGGTTAGGTGGTGCTGCTGGTCCAGCAATCAGTCGTAAGGTAATGTTAGGATTAATCGTCTCCATTGCCCGACTGACTTGGTTAGAAAATGACATGCCATAGGTAGCAATCAGTAACTCTTCACCGGGGTCAGGGCGAACGGGTTGACCGGGGTGATTTTCCGACCAATTCTCAGAATCCAGCCATCCGGCTAATGCCAGTAATGCCGTCGATTCATCCGTTGCACCCACTTGCCGTCTAATTTTACCCTCAATAGACCGCCCATAATCAAAATACAGATTCAGTTTTCCCGGTTTAGCGCGAGGGTTGGCGGGATAGGGAAAAAGTAAATTCACCGCGATATCGAACAAAACCAGAAACCCGATAAACCACAAACCCGTTTTTACTGAATCCAAGATCGGATTTTTGGGAGGAGATTTAGAACTGAAAATAGATAAATTGTGCAGGTTCATTGCTCGTACCCATTACTATCAGAATCGTTAGAATGGCATATAAGAGACCACGCATCATGGCGGGAGAGCGACGATAAAAATACTGATGCCCCGCATAATATTCTATCACCTCATAACTCATCAATAGTGGTAGCCCCAGTAATCCCGAAAAAGTTGGTTTGGGTATACTGAGCGCTAAATTCCCGAAATCTAAAATCAGAATCTGGGTAAAACTAATCACCTGAGCCAGAGAATTGGCGCGAAACAATAACCAGCCATAGCAGGTGAAGACAAAGAAAAATAGAATCGCCACGAATGAACCGACAAATCCCTGATTCTTTTTCACCTTTGGCTGGCGCTTAAATGTTGTCGTAAACACGCGATGAACACACAACAACGCGCCGTGATAAAATCCCCACAGGACAAAATGCCAAGCCGCACCGTGCCACAATCCCCCCAACACCATTGTCGTCATCAGGTTCTGATACGTTCTCCGTTCACTGTGGCGGTTTCCCCCTAAGGGAATATATAGGTAATCCCGTAACCACGTCGAAAGACTAATATGCCAGCGGCGCCAAAACTCACTAGGATTCTGGGCAAAATAGGGTAAATTAAAATTAACCATCAGTTCTACCCCAAATAATTTAGACACCCCCCTAGCAATGTCTGAATACCCGGAAAAGTCGCCGTAAATCTGACCCGCAAATAAAAAGGTCGCTAAGACTACATCCAGCCAAGACACAGTCCCTTGAGTTTCGTAAATCGCATTCACGGAAACCGCCAAACTATCAGCGACTGCCACCTTCTTAAACAAACCGAATAAAATTAAATAGACACCCCGCGTCGATTGGTCTAAACTAAGCTGACGCGGCTGTAATAAACAGGGAAGCAACTTGGACGCCCGTTCAATCGGACCCGCCACCAACTGAGGAAAGAACGACACAAACAAAGCAAAGTCCAAAAAACGATTGGTTGCCGGCATCTGGCGGCGATAGATATCGATGGTATAACTCATCGTCTGAAAGGTATAAAAGGAAATACCCACAGGGAGAACAATATCTAAATGCCAGAACGCTGCCGACATGCCCAAGGTTTGAATCGTTGTCTCGGCGCTATCGATAAAGAAGTTAAAATATTTAAAGAATCCCAGAATACCGAGATTACTGAATAGACTAATAAACAGAAATAAACTCCGCCGCTTTGCCACCTCCAACGCCGCCAGCCGAGGATAGAAAAAATTAGCCAGCGCCACAACTCCACCCATCCCCAGGAACACCAACCAGCCCGACCCATCCCTAGGTAGCAGTTGAGACCATTGCCCAGATAGGGCTAAGGGTTGAGTCGTCAACTCAATCCCATTCCAGCGCACGGTAACAAAAAAGAAGGCGGCGAGTAAGATATATCCCGAAGGAAACCAACGTTCACGGCGGGTTAACTCACCTTTGTCAATCATCAACCCACAGCAAAAGTCAATCACCGTGGACAAGACAATCAGAAACAGAAACCGCTCATCCCACCAGCCATAGAAAACATAGCTAGCCACCAGCAGCATCAAGTTTTGACCCCGGAAGGGCAGGATGCGGTAGAGTAGGTAAGTAACCGCAAGAAAAATGAAGAATTCGACGGAGTTAAATATCATTGATGGCTATGTCTCCCTATCCTCCCAATGGGTAGGCAGATTAAGTTATTGTGAGCTGGTTTAAATTCTAATCAATTATGCTGGTGTTGTCGCTTCTGAGCCAACGAACGCCGAGCTGCAGCGCGATTTCCTTTCACCTTCTGCGTCTGTGTCTCGTTGACAACCAACCCTGATATTGCCCCAGACGCCAACATATAGGTTGGGGTAGGATGAGCATTCAACAAGCTATCAAACATAAACAACATAACCACCACCGCCAGTGCTGCAGCGGGAGCAACTTTCGGATGAAACCAGGTTGTCCCTGGATACCGTAACACCCCAAAGCTAATCACCGGCAATAGCATCGCCAGATATAAACTGAACAAGCCAACCACACCATTGTGAGTAAATCCCAATATCCATAAACTGTCCGCCGCCACATACTCCTTGCCAGTTTCTTCATCTCTAGCCACCCATCCCCATTTGCCATGACCAAATACTATCCGTTCCCTTGCTAAATCACCCAGAACCTCTTCCTGATTAAACCTTGCGCCTAACGAACCAGCTCGACTTTCATCGGTTAAGGTCGTAACAAACTGCAAAATTCCATCCTTTTTTTCGCCCGTAAATTCCCCAGTTACTCCCCCGTAGAGGTAGGAAAAGATAATCACAATCGTCAAAAAGAAAGGCAAAGCCGTGCGAAACCATTTAGCTGAGAAAAGAATAGCCACCCCCAACGCCATCAGAAACCAAGCGCCCGTGGATTTGAGCAACACAAACGTAATCGACAACACCAACACCAGCCAACTCATGGGAATCCCCCAAAGTTGCTTAATCACCCCAGCTTGCCAGAGCCAAATCCCTATTAGGGACGCCGACATCATCCAAATCCCCACCTGAAGCCCATGAGTCATAAACACTTGGGGTCTAAATCCGCCATAGCGAATAGTTTGGGCGAACATATGGGGAAAATACCCGTAAACCATCTGGTGTAGCTGCGGACTCATCCGGATTTCAAATAAACACAATGGCACATAAACCAATCCACCGATAAAAATCCCGATTGCCAACAAGCGCAGCCCCCGTAGATTATTCAGATAAATGCGACCGAGAAAATAAGGTACTCCCCATGCTATCGTTTGGTCGAGGACAGCTGACATCCCATCATAGGCACCCAAACCACTGGTGATTGATGAAGCCAATGGACATAGACACCAAATCAGCATGGGTATGTCAATCCAGCTAAATTTAAATGACCGGAAGCGTCCCACATCAAAGACAAATGTAGCAAGTAAAATACTATAAGAAACAGCTGATACGCGGTCATAGTCGGGCAACCCCGGAAAATAAAATCCCGCTTTTTGGGGTAAAAACAGCCATGCGCCAATAAAGCCGATAATCACTGCCTTCTGCGCTGGAAACCGCACAAACAGAAATAAGACGACGGGTATCCAAGCGAGCATGGCGAGTTGGGCTTGCGGAGTCATGGGTGTTCTTTTGTACCTACATAAACGGCGTTTCTCTGGTTAAGATTTCTGACTCAGATGATTTCGCACATCTATCAAAATTGGTGGAATCAGTTTCTTGACAAAGGTCTTAACGTTAGTCCCTGGGGATTGGTTGGAGGTAAATTTTTCATCCGGTCGAGTCTTAAACAGGGTGGAATGACCAGCACCAGCAATTTCTTCAGCAGGTCGCCCATTGCTGTAATAATATAGTGCCAGTGACTTGCGCGTGCGTCCCTCTGGACAGGTTAATGGTTCAGGATGTCCGTGATAGGAAAAGTCGGTGGTACTGAATATGACACAGCGATTAAAAATAGGCAAAATCTTCTTTTCGCACCGCGTCATATCCCGATCCCACAGCTCCAGATGACCGCCATAGTCTTCATGCCAGTCTTTATTTAAGTATAGGAGTAGATTTAAACGACGGTCGAGGCTTAGGCGGGTATGCCGATTAAAATCAACATGCATTTTCAAATACCCCCCGGGTTCAATTTGATGAAGCCCCCCACCCACGAAATGGGGATCAGGAATAATCCCCTCAATACTGGTCAATTGTTCTAAAAAGTTAATAAATGTGGCAGAGTTGAGTTGATATAAAAGCAAGCGAGTCGCTTCTCCCATCTGTAACTCCGAAGTGGATGCCAGTTTTTTCTCCGCTGGTGCATCAAATTTTTGCCAATCAATTGAACCCGGTTGAGGAAACTCGGTGAGAATTTCATCTAAGACAAACTCTGGCAAAAAGTCATCAATAACAATATGCGGAAAGGGCTGGGCTTGAGCGTAAGCTTCTTTATACTTAGTTGCTAAATCATTTAAATAATCCGGATCAAGACAAAACGGTGTCGTTGAATTCATAGTGCATTTCCTGGAATTTATTTTAGTTTGTGCTTTGAGAGAATTTGTCGTAGAACCATCCTTTGATTTTGAGTGAGGGCGGGTTTTGTTGTACACTTGGAGCATCAGTATCCAAATTAAATGGCTAAACCCGCCCCTACAGGTTTCCCACAACTATGTTCATCCCTCCAAAACCACCTCTTGATAACTCCCTGACTTAACCACCCTTCCCTTTTCCAACCTATAAATGCGATCGCAGTTCTCCACCGTAGACAGGCGATGTGCAATCACAATCAGGGTTTTGGTCCCGGCTAGGGAGTTAATCGCCTCAGTCACTCGACTCTCTGTCTCATTATCCAATGCTGCTGTTGCCTCGTCCAGCACCAAAATTTCCCGTTCATGATAAATCGCCCTAGCAATACCAATCCGTTGGCGTTGTCCCCCCGATAAACGTACCCCTCGTTCACCAACCCCCGTCTTTATCCCATCTGGCAATTGCTCAATCAATTCCTCAAGCTGCGCGGCTTGAATTGCCTTGTACAATCGTTCCTCATCAATCTGATTATCAGGAACACCAAAAGCAATATTCCGTTCGATTGTATCATCAGTCAGAAAAATAGACTGGGGAATATAGCCGACCAGATTTTGCCAAGAGCGCAGATTCTCATAGATCGATACACCATCAACTTTAATATCTCCACTCTCTAGATCCAAAAGTCCCAATATCACATCCACTAACGTCGTCTTTCCCGCTCCCGACTTACCAATTAAGGCAATCGATTCCCCTTTCTTAATTGTAAAAGAAATCTGGTCAAGGGATAGTTCTGAAGCCCCCGGATAACGATAGGTCACATCCATCAGCTCGATTTGATTCGCGAAACTCAACAGGTTTCTATCTTTACTTCCCCGCTTAACTAATCCCTTTCCTGTTGAACCGTTTAAACGCTCTAAACCATTGTGGACTTCTCGTTTCTCTATCTCCTTGAGATCCAAGTAGAGCATATCCAGCGCATGGCTAGAGGTTCGCATATTTCCCATTGCACTAATAAACTGACTTGATGCCGGAATTAAGCGCACTGCAGCCACAGCAAAGACCCCCATTACAGCGGTCAAATCTTGCCCACTCTCAGTGAAGAAAATATTGAACAGAGAAACAAAGAGGATAACAAATACAATTAAACAGGTTTTAATAAAAATGTTTGGTAATAAATTAGACGCTTGAGATAAAGTAGCCGCCCGAGCATATTTGCGAACTTGCTCATCCATTTTATTCTCAAAATAGGATTCACAGCCAATTACCCGGGTTTCTTTCAAGCCGCCCAAACCGTGATTGACGGTGCGAATCATTTCTCGCTGTGTTTCCGATTGGGTTTTTCCCCACCGTTTAAATCTATTTCCTAGTTTATTGAATACTAAAAAAGTCGGTACTAAAATCACCAGAATCATCACTAGGAGTAGGGGGCTGCTCAAAGCCATTAACCCCATTAAAACCCCGACCACAATACCGTTCGTTGTAAACAGGAGTAAGGCTAACAAACATCCCTGAGTAAACTGAATCGTTTCACTAATAATATTCTTGATGATGTTCGCTGTATTTTGTTTTAAGTAAAATGTATAGGGGGCGGCCAAATAAGCTTTGAGTAATCGGGCGATTAGTCGGCTCTTTTGCTGGTGGGTGTATCGGTAGATATACGTTTGAGCGAGGAAATATAACAGCGCTTGAATACAAAAAATTATAATAATGACAAATCCGACGATGGGAATAAATTGCTGAGGTGTCTCAACTCCTGACTTTTGATAAGCCCAGTCAAGTACGGTAATACTTTGAATCGATTCTGGGTTGGACGCTAGGCTGATGAATGGTCCGACTAAGCCAATACCAAAGGCTTCAAGAATTGAGGTGAAGATAAATACCAACAAGAGGAAGATTAGACTTTTCCGGCTTCCCGTGAGAACGTATAAAACTTTGGAAAGATAGTCAATCATCTGGATAAATAGTTTTTAAATTAGAGCCTATTTACATGAATTGCCGGGGATGGGTAAGGGCGCAGGTCGGTCATCCGTGTTAAGCGCCAAAAGCTCGACTGGCAATCTTTTCGCCCTCATCCCCTAACCCCAACTCCGGCCCCCCTACCTCACAAGGGTAGGTTTTTTAAGATTGGGGTTTAGGTAAGACTTGGAAGACAGGTAGACCAGTAGACAAGGAAGAGTGAGAACGAAAAATAGGGCGTTTCGGCTTTTGTAAGTTAACTTGACCGAACAAGATTTTGTACGGTTTTTCCCCCTTGTCTACTTTCCTTCCTTGCCCTCCTTGTCTTGTCCCAACCCTAAAATAAAAAACCTACACCTGTCAGACCCCCCTCATTCCCCCCTACAAGAGGGGGGAGGACAGAGGATGCGACAGAGGATGCGAGAGCTTTTGTTGCATGGGGGAGGACAGAGGATGCGAGAGCTTTTGTTGCATGGGGGAGGACAGAGGATGCGAGAGCTTTTGTTTCATGGGAGAAGGGGAACCATCCAATAAAGACGCTTCCAAAACACACTTACACTGGGAAGATAACTTCCATACCGCTGCCTTCTTGCTCCCCTCTCCCCTGGTGGGAGAGGGGCTGGGGGTGAGGGGGTTGAGCTTAAGTTGACACCGATGACCTCTATGCGCCCCTACGGACGACCTTTTTTGATAAACGGGATTTTCTTTGATCGGCAATACACATACAATGCTGAAAGTGGGTTTGGTTATGATCGCACTGTTGGTTTTATAATAAAAGGCTGTAGCTAAATTCACTTACAATGGGGTTGGGTAGGTAGTTGATCCTGCACTCTCCTAATTTTAGAGGATAAATAGCTCAACTGTTAACTCTTAATTCTTAAGAAACACTTTTTATCACCGAGGGTTGATGAGAGGGCGACCCGAATCTATTAAGTAGCTGGAGTTGTTAATTGGTGCAAGCGGGTCGCCCCTACAGGTTCACCACAGGTGTTTTTTCTTACCTTATGGATACCATCATCTTTGTCGGGAATCCGTGACGTCCTCCTACACCGACCCTACGGGTACGGTTGTAGGCTTCCTTTGTCGTCGTTTCAGAACGACGCTTCCGGCGTTTTATAGTGGGGAATACGCAAGAGCCCACTTCTTGCTTATCGCCAGAGAAACTGTAGTTATGTAATTTAGTTTTTGCTGTCAATTTACCAGCTTTTACCAGCTTTTACAGCTTTGTCAATGAAATACAAAAACAATTTACCCTTAATATTAGCTGACAACAAGCAAGTTGTCAATAATAAACTGGCGATTCATCCCACGCTCAATCGAAGATTAGAGCGTGGGGAACCTATCGCCGGATAAGCTAAAGTCTAATGCGATCGCTAGAGAATTGCCAACGTAGTTAAGTATTTGTTTTTAACGTCAAGCCAGAAAAATTTTTTATTTATCATTGACATTCTATACCTTTAAGCTGTTCGGCTTTTAAAGCTGAATGCCAGTAATTGCTCTCATCCTGGTAGTGCGAGCATCTTGCTCGCTACTATAGCGTTTACATTTGAGATGTAAAACTATAGCAGTAGACACATCGATTAGGACTTTCGTCACCATTGTAGAGACTAAGCATGCCTAGTCTCTACATAAATGATGTGTCCTAACAGCTATGGCGGTTGCTATAAGACGCTTGTTGCCTTGTCTCTACATTACTCTTAGACATGAAAAAACCCGGTTTTAACCGGGCCACACTACCGTTTGATGAAAAACTTACTCCGTGTATTCAGCTATGTTGATAAATTGTTAAACATCCAGTTGAGTACTACTTTGTAGCTTCATAATCACAGGTGAGTGGGCAAGCTGCAAAAATTGACTTATGCAGAATATTCTGCTCACCATGTAACCAGCTCAACCAACGGACTTCCTTCGGATTGACGCCCTTGAAGGTTAAAACGGCAGCGCCGAATACAATTCCCAAAACATTCGCACCAATCAAACCAACGGCGACGAGCAAAACGGCACTAATCGGCAAAAGCGATTGCAAAGAAATCGCCATAATTGCTCCAAGCGCCACCATTAACACAATCAGCGGAAACCCTGCCACTAAGAGACTTACCGTTAGGGTAAATGTCCAAATTAAGAAGCCTGTGACCTTTTCGTTGAGTGAATAAGTCTTGGTTAAGTTTTCACGGGTTGTCATTTCCATGGACGTTCCTCCTATCGGGGATAAAAAATGGTCTTTATGTAACAAACCTTTAATCAATTTCTGTAATGTAAGAAATTACGAAGGTAAAAACCAGTATAGTGAACTTCTCCGGAGAAATGAGCTTTTTTTTAAAAAAATTTACAATCAAGGGAGACCCTTTATGGATCGCGGAGAAGGTCAGACCGACAATTGAGTTCAAGCCTTGATTCTAGTTCATCTCTACCTATAGATAGATGCTGAGCTGTTTAGCCTCTAAACCCTTCAATGGTAAGCCATTGGCGCCTTGATAACTTGAATATGACCAATCCCCTAGATTGATTTTGTTAACATTTCTTATACTTTTGTGCCATCATTCTCATAATTATCGGGTAACTCTCAAGAAAAGTAGGGTGGGCAATGCCCACCCTACTTACATAGGGCTTACTGCACAAGTGAAGAAACCCTTACCGATCAAGGTGATTACGACAGAACCATCCGCAATGCATCAACGGTGCGCTTGATTTCCAGCATCAAAAGTCCTTGTTTAGCCTCTTTCGTCGCCAGAACCAAAAAGACGGTATCTTCACCACAACTGGTCAAGACACTAAAGCCTTTTGCACCCTCGACATAGATCCGGTCAACTGTACCGCGAACTAATTCTTTACCAATCCGTTCACCTAAGGAAAGCATCGCCGCTGACATCGCAGAAACCCGTTCGTCATCCATACCACTGGGT
>NZ_JAVKBY010000062.1:0-6880 GCF_040222985.1 Coleofasciculus sp. F4-SAH-05 | reverse complement strand
GACTGAATTTCATTTCAGAAATTCCCTTCGCTTTTACTTTGAGAGATTAATTCTCCTTGGGTGAACTACGCACCTCTCTATCCCATAGCGGTTAAACGCATTTGGGAATGCTTTTCCTCAAATATTCTAGGAACTTTGGTTATAAAATTTATTTAGGCTTTTTAACGGTCTGCCATTAATCAACAAAGGAGTAAAATCCGGTTGATTTGAAGTTGCAGCCTATTTATGCCCAAATCTATCGCTGCTATATTTCCTTTCGGGGTTAAAAACTGTTTTTTTTTCTTCATAAATTCTCTCAATTACACAACAATCGCACTTAGGGACAATTCATAGTCTTATCCGTTTCCTGTGTATATATTAGCCAACATGACGATATCTGACTATATTCTTATTGAAACTTTACAATACTATTTAGTATTTGTTTGATAAGGCAATTTTCGATGATTCCGGTCTCAAGGTATGGCAACAAGGCAGGAATGCGGGATGCAAGCCTGAGTAAAAACCTCGTAAACTGGCGCGATCGCACCAATTTTACGCTTATCACCTCAAGCGTTGATGCCTTTGCTGTCATTTGTTCTGGTGAGGAGTAATCAGAGTAGTTTTAGGGGCGATAAAAACAACCAATGAATTAGGAATTGGGGTTTATTAATTTGAATTTCATCGTATTCCCTTAAATGTCCTAACGTATCCTCGTAGTGCTATATGTGTTGAGATAATCAAAGTTAATCCTCCAACGCGCCTAACGCACCCTACGAATACTACGAAGGAACGGGCTTTACGGCGATCGCACGGCTTGAGTAACCTGAATTTGGCATCATTTCTATGCAATCTGAACAACTGAACCGCCACATCCAACCGGAAAAGATGTCAAAATTCCTCTAAAGTAAGACGTTTGTTGGTCAACGCCTCTCTAAGATAGGGAGTAAAGTGGAAAAGACTACCATGCCAGGATTGGTATCAGGGCTTCTTAAGATGTACCCTCGCTTACCAACAGCGTGACCGATAAGGAGGAAAGAATATGGCAGATGTCGAGCGGTCTTTAGTGGAAGAGCATTCTCTGGATCGGGATTGTACCACGCTATCCCGTCACGTTCTGCAACAGCTTAAGAGTTTCAGTGCTGATGCCCAAGATCTCAGTGCCTTAATGAATCGTATTGCCTTAGCCGCCAAAATTATTTCCCGACGGTTGAGTCGCGCTGATTTGGTTGAAGGTGCATTGGGATTTACCGGGAATGTGAATGTGCAGGGCGAATCCGTCAAAAAGATGGATGCTTATGCTAATGATGTATTTATTTCGGTCTTTAAACAAAGTGGACTCGTTTGCCGCTTGGCATCCGAGGAAATGGAAAAACCTTACTACATTCCCGAAAACTGCCCGATTGGTCGCTATTCCCTGATCTATGATCCGATTGACGGCTCCTCGAATGTTGATATTAACTTGAATATCGGCTCAATTTTTGCCATTCGTCGGCAACAAGGCGACGATATCGACGGCGAAGCCACGGATCTGTTGCAAGATGGACACCAACAAATCGCCGCCGGCTATGTGATCTATGGACCGAGTACAATGCTGGTCTACTCCATTGGCACTGGGGTTCATGCGTTTACCCTTGATCCCAGCTTGGGTGAGTTTATTCTGTCCCAGGAAAATATGCAAGTGCCAGATCATGGACCGGTTTATAGTGTCAATGAAGGGAACTTCTGGCAATGGGATGAATCGATTCGCGACTATATTCGCTACGTCCATCGCCATGAAGGGTATACGGCTCGCTATAGTGGAGCTTTAGTGGGAGATTTCCATCGGATTTTGTGTCAAGGGGGCGTATTTATTTATCCCGGTACCGTGAAAAAACCGGAAGGGAAGTTGCGTCTACTCTATGAAACCGCGCCCTTAGCCTTTTTAATAGAACAAGCTGGGGGTCGAGCCAGTACCGGCACCGAAAACCTGATGGATGTGGTACCGGAAAAACTCCATACGCGCACACCGTTGGTTATCGGGAGTAAAGAGGATGTGGCGTTAGTGGAGTCCTTTATTCAAGAAAGAGCGCGAGAATCCAAAGAAGCGATCGCGTCTCGTTCTTAGCCTAGTATCAATCGTAACGAAGAATTCAAGGCTCCTTAAAGCACAAATATGACCTTGAATCCAGACCAATAGTAATCTATACCCTAACTTAGGAGTTTAAGCATGACAGCAACAGCCAATAATCCTATCTTCCAAATCGAAAACAATTATGGTCAGAGTATCTGGATGGATAATCTCAGCCGGAGTATCCTTGAATCTGGTGAACTCAAGCAGTTAATTGAAACTCGCGGCGTTCATGGGATTACCTCCAACCCAGCGATTTTTGAAAAAGCGATCGCCGGGAATGCAATTTATGATGCTGATATCGAAGCGGGGATTAAAGGAAAAAAATCGGTAGAGGAGATTTATGAATCCCTCGTCTTTGACGATATTCGTAATGCTTGTGATGTTCTCAAGCCGATTTACGACCAAACCGATGGACTGGATGGTTACGTCAGTATCGAAGTTCCTCCCACCATCGCTAAAGATACCGAAAGTACGATTAATGAAGCCCGTCGGTATTATAAAGCTATTGGTCGGGAAAATGTGATGATTAAAATTCCCGGCACTTCCGAAGGTTTACCTGCGTTTGAGCAAGTGATTAGTGAAGGGATTAACGTCAATGTCACCCTCCTCTTCTCCATCCAAAGTTACATTGACACCGCTTGGGCGTATGTCCGAGGCTTAGAAAAACGGGCAGAAAATGGAGAAGATATTAGCAAAATTGCCTCCGTTGCCAGTTTCTTCCTCAGCCGGATTGACAGTAAAATCGACGACTCCATTGACAAAAAACTCGAAGCTGGGGTTGACCAGATCGAGAAAGAGGCAAAACTAAAAGGCGTGAAAGGCAAAGTCGCGATCGCGAATGCCAAAATCGCTTATCAGAAGTTCAAAGAAGTCATTCAAACCGATCGCTGGAAAGCCTTATCTGCTAAAGGTGCCAACGTACAGCGCCTCCTGTGGGCAAGTACCAGCACCAAAAATCCCGACTACAGCGATGTCATGTACGTGGATGAGTTGATTGGTCCGAATACGGTCAACACCCTACCCCCAAATACTATCGAAGCCTGTGCCGATCACTGTTCTCCGGAAAATCGGATTGAAACGGGTGTGCAAGAAGCCTATCAGTTAATTGAAAACCTCAAAGATCCCGATATCGCGATCGATCTGGATCAAGTCATGGATGAACTGCTTGATGAAGGCATTGACAAATTTGTCAAGCCCTTTGAGTCCTTAATGTCCTCCCTGGATAGCAAGGTCAAAGACTTGGCAACGGTATAGCGATATCCTAAGGCGTGAGGTATCCCTTACTGTAGGGGCACCATCCTTGCGCCCTTACCGAGGTAGCGCATGAAACGGGAAATTGCCAATGAACCGTGTAAATCAATAACCCATAGTATAAACTTGGTCGGGGCGGGTTGAGTCACATCCGGGTGAGGTCTAGAAACGAGATATAGTAAAACCCGCCCCTACACACTCAAAACCCAAGACGCGCCATGGCACGTCTCTACACTCAACTCAAAACTCGAAATGGTGACATTTACAGAAAATCCCCTGCGCGTTGGTTTACAACAGGAACGGAGTCCAGAACCCCTGATTTTAGTGATTTTTGGCGCATCTGGAGACCTGACCCAACGCAAGCTAGTTCCCTCCCTGTATCAGCTTAAACGCCAACGACGACTTCCTTCAGAAATAACAGTTGTTGGGGTAGCCCGTCGCGAATGGAGTCATGACTATTTTCGCGAACAGATGCGGGAAGGGATTGAGGAGTTTTCTGACGGAATTCACTCTGAAGAACTGTGGAATGATTTTGCTGAAGGGCTATTCTATTGTCCCGGCAATATCGATAAACCAGACAGCTATCAGAAATTGAAAGCATTTTTGGCAGAACTGGATGGTAAACGGGGAACCCGGGGAAATCGGGTATTTTATCTCGCCGTGGCACCCAAGTTTTTCCCCGAAGCCATCCGCCAACTGGGAACAGCCGACATGCTGGATGATCCAATTAAGCATCGCCTGGTGATTGAAAAACCCTTTGGTCGAGATTTGAGTTCAGCGCAAATTCTCAACCGCGTCGTGCAGCAAGTGTGTCGTGAGGAACAGGTTTATCGCATTGATCACTACTTAGGGAAGGAAACCGTTCAAAACCTCTTAGTCTTCCGCTTTGCTAACGCGATCTTTGAACCCTTGTGGAATCGCCAGTTTGTAGATCACGTTCAGATTACTGTAGCCGAAACCGTGGGCGTCGAAGATAGAGCGGGTTACTATGAAACATCGGGTGCGCTGCGGGATATGGTGCAGAACCATTTGATGCAACTCTTTTGCTTAACCGCAATGGAGCCACCCAATTCCCTGGATGCGGATAGTATCCGGACTGAAAAGGTAAAAGTAGTTCAGGCAACACATTTAGCTGATATTAATAACTTAGAATGTTCAGCGGTTCGCGGTCAGTACAAGGCAGGCTGGATGAAAGGAGAGGCAGTATCAGGATATCGAGAAGAAGAAGGCGTTGATCCCAACTCCATCACACCCACTTACGTGGCGATGAAACTCATGATCGATAACTGGCGTTGGCAAGGTGTTCCCTTCTACCTGCGGACTGGGAAGCGGTTACCGAAGAAAGTCAGTGAGATTTCGATTCAGTTTCGGGATGTTCCCTTACTGATTTTCCAATCCGCCGCCCAACAAACCAGTCCCAATGTGCTGACGATGCGGATTCAACCCAATGAAGGCATTTCCCTGCGATTTGAGGCGAAAATGCCGGGTCCACAGCTTCGTACCCGCACCGTGGATATGGATTTTAGCTATGGCTCATCCTTTGGCATGGCAACATCCGATGCCTACAATCGATTATTACTCGATTGTATGTTGGGAGATCAAACGCTATTTACCCGCGCCGATGAAGTGGAAGAAGCATGGCGGGTGATCACCCCAGCCCTATCCGCTTGGGAAGCACCCACTGATCCCGGAACGATTCCCCAATACGAAGCCGGAACGTGGGAACCTAGGGAGGCGGAACACCTGATTAATCGGGATGGACGACGCTGGCGTAGACCTTAGTTGGGGAGCAGGGGGAGCAGGGGGAGCAGAGGGAGCAGGGGGAGCAGGGGGAGCAGGGGGAGCAGGGGGAGCAGGGGAAGATGGGAGACAAAATTTCTATAACTCATTACCCTATTGCCTATTGCCTATTGCCTATTCCCTGACCAATGACCAATGACCAATGACAAATGACAAATGACAAATGACAAATGACGAATGACAAATGACAAATGACCAAAAACAAATAACGAAGGATAATAACGATGGTACAATCTCCTCCAATCCTATCTCTACAATCACCTAAAGACGTTTCCTTAAGTGAAATTGAGGAAGAACTGCGTCATATTTGGCAAAGCTACAGTGCGACAGATAATAATACGGATGTTCCTAGTGCTGTACGGGCAACCACGTTTACGTTGGTGGTTTACGAACCTGAAGAAACTCAACTGCTTTTAAGCGCATTGGGATATTATTCAGGTCCCATTGACGGAATTATCGGACCGCGAATGTTTGCGGCGCTCAAAGCTGCCCAGAAAACTTATGGATTGCCGAGAACAGGTAAGGCAGACGACAAAACCAAGGAGAAACTGCGCGAAGAGTATAATGAGCGGCATCAGCAAGAGATAAATGGAAATGGGCAAACCAGACGGCAAACCTATTCAGCTGATATAGAAGGTTCGGGAATTGCTGATGCGATCGCGGCGGCGAATCCTTGTCGAATTATCGCCCTGTGTCCGATTGTTGGTGAAGATGAAGGGGTGACGGCTCAAGTCTCTGCTTCTTGTCCGATGCAAAAACATAGTCAAAGTACCCTGGTTTGCTGTGAATACATTACCTTGAGTGGTACACCAGCAGCTTTAGAGCGCATCGGGGGTATGATCTGTGAACTGATGATTAGTGATTTACCCCAATTTATTTGGTGGAAGGGAACCCCTGATCCAGATTATGGGTTGTTCAAACGACTGGCTGGAATTAGCAATAACGTGATTGTGGATTCCAGTGCCTTCCAAAAACCAGAAGAGGCGTTGGCACGACTACAGGACTTTATCACCCAGGACATCCCCATGGCTGACCTCAATTGGCAACGGTTAGCCTCATGGCAAGAATTGGCGGCTGAGGCATTTGATCCACCAGAACGCCGCTCTGCGCTCAAAGAGGTTGACCAAGTTACTATCGATTATGAGCAAGGTAATCCAGCTCAAGCGTTAATGTTTCTGGGATGGTTAGCCTCTCGACTGCAATGGCGTCCGGTTTCCTATTCCAAAGAGGGCGGAGAATATGATATCCGACGGGTTAAATTTACGACTCCCGAACATCGCCCGGTAGAAGCTGAATTAGCCGGAATTCCCACGGCTGATGTGGGAGAAGTAGCGGGAGATTTGATTAGCCTGCGTTTGGGTTCGACAAATATGGATGCAGACTGCTGTACTGTGTTGTGTTCAGAAACCACAGGTTGTATGCGGATGGAGGCACATGGCGGGGCGCAATCGTGCCGCATTCAGCAAGTTACTCCCATGTTTGACCAAAAAACGGAGCAGTTGTTGAGTCAGCAATTGCAGCGTTGGAGTCGCGATTTGCTCTATGAAGAAAGTCTGGCGGTGACTGGGCAGATCATGAAAGCCAAGAGTTAGGAATTCGGTGATGAGTGTCGGGTGTCGGGTGTCGGGTGTCGGGTGTCGGGTGTCGGGTGTCGGGTGTCGGGTGTCGGGTGTCGGGTGTCGGGTGTCGGGTGTCGGGTGTCGGGTGTCGGGTGTCGGGTGTCGGGTGTCGGGTGTCGGG
>NZ_JAVKBY010000057.1:0-44014 GCF_040222985.1 Coleofasciculus sp. F4-SAH-05 | reverse complement strand
ATATGTCTTTGGGCTAGTAGCATTATTGTCCGTGATATTTTAACTCGGCTATAATCTTATCGTACCAGACGGCAATTGATGACCGGTCAAGTTTCCTTGTTTCCACCACCTCCAGGCAGTTCGATAACTGATTCCTGCTTTTTTGGCATAGTCTGAGAGTTTCATGTCTATATATTACCTAACATGACTACATCTGACTATATTCTTATTGAAACTTTACAATACTATTTGCTCTAAAATGTCGCCTATTTAACTATGTCCAACCCTTCCCCAGCTTCCCGATTATCATCCTGTGAAACGTCAGCCCTTATCTCGTCCCCCAATTCTCAACCCACAAACGGTTTGGGGATTGGTATTTATCGGCGCGATCGCACTTTCTCTTTACCAGGCGGGTATCTGGGAACAGGATATCTTGAATCCAGGTGGATTTTCCTTATTGGGGCGATTTCTCCAAGCTAGTCTACAACCGGAGTTAAGCCTTGAGTTTCTCCAATTAACCTTAGAGGCGACGCTTACCACGTTAGCCTATGCTGTCTGTGGTACGTTTCTCAGTGTGGTGCTGGGAATCGTTGGCGGGGTATTAACCTCTGAGGTGTGGTGGTTAGCGGTTTTCCAGGGTGCAATCGAGAGACACCCTGCTCAAATTTGGTTGAGTTTGCGGGGATTGTTGGCGGTTCCCAGGGCGATTCACGAAATGCTGTGGGGACTGTTTTTTGTGAATATTTGGGGACTTGATCCCTTAGTCGCCATTTTAGCGATCGCGCTTCCCTTTGGGGCAGTAGTGGCGAAGGTTTTTGCCGAAATTCTGGATGAGACTCCCCGTCACCCTCTAATTACGCTGCTTAATAGTGGGGTTCCACCCTTAACTGCGTTTCTCTATACCCTGATTCCCCAAGCCTTCTTAAATCTTCTCTCCTATACCTTTTATCGCTTTGAATGTTCGATTCGTTCGGCGGCGGTGTTGGGAATTATCGGGGCTGGGGGATTGGGATATGAGATTTTTCTGAGTTTACAGTCGCTGCGTTATCAACAGTTGTGGACATTTTTCTATGCCCTATTTATCTTAAACGGGATGGTTGATTTGAGTAGCGCTTGGTTACGCGATCGCTTAGGCTGTAGCAGTCGGCTGGATTTAAATGCTGATCAAGGTTCTACGTCTCCAAGGAAATTCTATCAGCGTGATCCGTTGATTACTCTGGTGGGTATCGGGGGGGTGCTACTCATCCCCTTTTGCTTTTGGTATGTCCATCCTGACTTTACCCAACTTTGGTCACCCCGCACGGGGAAATTATTGGTGGATGCGATAACCGTATCCTTTCCACCGGATATCAGTTGGGAACAATTGCCAGAATTAGTCCGATTATCAACCCAAACCCTATCCATGTCCATTCTCGCGATCGCACTGGCGGGTATGGGTGGTATTTTACTCTCGTTTCCCGCGACTCGTAATTTTTTCCTACCTGGAGGATTACTCAATCCGAGTCGTCAAGGAAGAGGGCGAGACGAGAAGATTTGGGTGTGGATTACCTTTTTACTCACCCGGGCGATTTTACTGGTGTGTCGGGCAATTCCGGCACCAATTTGGGCGTTAGTGGCGCTGTTTATCTTATTTCCAGGTATTTTACCGGGTGCGATCGCGTTGGGGTTGCACAATTTTGGGATTTTAGGGCGGCTGATGGCAGAAGTGACAGAAAATCTCCCCCAACCTCCATTACAAGCCTTGAAAGCTCAGGGAACCCCCGCTACGTTGGTGTTTTTATATGGGGTGCTACCGATGACATTACCCCGTTTTCTGGCTTATATTCTGTACCGTTGGGAAGTCTGTATGCGAGAAACTGTCATTGTGGGATTAGTGGGGGCGGGTGGGTTAGGGCGGTTATTGAGTGAACAATTGAGTAGTTTTGACGCGCCCGGTATTGTTACCACTATCACCTGTTTGATTATGCTGACAATTCTGGTGGATTGGGTGAGTGGAATCAGTCGGCGATCATTGCGTTAATGATTTGTGGGAAAAATTAAAGTTAACGGAGAGGATCGTTATTTGTCATTCGTCATTCGTCATTCGTCATATCATGTCTGTCTTTCAATACTAAATTAACGCGATCGCACGATTGGTATAGTCGGGAAGTTCAGGCGTTTTTCCATCCTGATCCGGAACCGCTTCGACAAACACATCCTTATAGTTCATCTGAACATCACCAAAAATAGTGGCAAACGCGACATCAGCCGCATCGCGCCCGATACCAATGCGAATTAACCCATTACAGGGGGCGAGTCGGGTAGGGTCAAATAAATACCAGCGATCGCCTAAATACGCCTCAAAATAGGCATGAAAATCTTGCGGTTCTAAATTATAGGCATATCCCGTCACAAATCGAGCCGGAATATTCAACGCCCGACAAAACGCAATTCCCAAATGGGCAAAATCTCGACAAACCCCTGCTCGTTCTGTCGCGGTATCATAAGCCGAGGTATGTTGATTCGTGCTACCCGATAAATAGGTGACATTATCGTAAATCCAGTTACAGATAGCCGTAACTCTGGAATAGTCAGGAATCAAATTACCAAACTCATTCTGTGCCAGACGCATTAACCGATCTGACTCACAGTAACGTGATGGATAGAGGTAATGTAAGGTTTCTAACGGTAACTTATCCGGAGGATTTTCTGCAATCGAACTGGGGTCTTCATCCCGATAATATAAATCCACAGTGGCTTGATAGGACACCTGTAAGTCACCTTGGGGTACATAGACTCGTAGATATCGGTTTTCCATCCGAGGAGAAACATACTCCTCATAATCCATGGATGGTTCAATTCGCAAGCTTTCTTGCAGAATTCTTTGATGCTTTTTCTCAACAACGCTGAGATTAAAAATAAAAGTGCTACTTGCCGCAACACTATAATTTAATTGACAGCCCAGATTGAATTTCATAATTAATCTAAACGAGGATTTGTTTTGGTTTTTCCATAGTACAGTAAATCTTCCATTATTTTATAGTTAAAGTCATCTAACTCAAGGAAGAGTTTTATCGTGAACTCCATAGACTATAGTTTTGTCAAAACCAATTCTTTATTGAACAAATCACAAATAGCAAATGACATTCTAAGTACCTGGACACAAATTCTGTATCCTGTACTAAGAAATGTTAACAACCCTCAAACCCTTACTGTTCCCTGTTAAGAGTTCCCTAATCTCAACCGTTAACTTTAATGCAAGTCCGACTCCTGATTAATAAGGTTGATGAGTCGGCTGTTTTGATGCTGAACCCGAACAGCGAAGTTGAGGATTATCAGCTAACACAGCAATGATTCCCAGCCTTTTAGTTTCTAAGGTAGTATCACTAAGCAAATCAACCACCTCTACTGCCAAAACGTCCTGGATTCGCTCTCTTAATAGAGGTTTAATGGCAGCATTTAAATCTGAGCGCACCTGCTGAGTTAGCGCTTCCTCTCCTTGGTTGGCGAGTAACTGCTCGGGCTGAGTCACCGCCTCTTCCAGAATCAGCGTAACTCGATTACCCTCAATACTGCTGGTTATTTTGCTCGGTTGATGCCCAAGTTGCTCACGGTACAGGGATTGTATGGCTTGAGAAAGGCGGCGTTCCAACTGCCCACGGGTCGGAAGTGCTTTTTTTGACATAGTATAATAACGGACGTAACGTAGAGGATGATAGCGATGAATTGGCTCAGATGGATGCTTGGAAATTAAGCGTACCACAAAATGTCACACCTGAAGCAGCAGGTAAGCATTGGCGTTAACTGAAGTTGAAAGCAAATTTTCCCCAAACCCGACACCCCAAACCCCAAACCCGACACCCCAAACCCCAAACCCCAAACCCCAAACCCCAAACCCGACACCCTACACCCCAAACCCCACACCCCAAACCCCACACCCTACACCCCAAACCCGACACCCTACACCCCACACCCCACACCCCACACCCCACACCCTACACCCCAAACCCCACACCCCACACCCTACACCCCACACCCCAAACCCCAAACCCGACACCCGACACCCGACACCCGACACCCCAAACCCGACACCCCACACCCCACACCCCACACCCCACACCCCACACCCCACACCCCACACCCGACACCCCACACCCGACACCCGACACCCGACACCCGACACCCCACACCCCACACCCCACACCCCACACCCTCAGCTATCACCCTCAGCTATCACAGTAACAGTTGTTACAAAATCTTGACATTAGCTTTGTTAACCTGAGTAACAATGCCGAAAAAGGAAACAAAATGCCGTGGGAGCATCGGTTTGTATTCAGATTATCGAGGGGAATCCCCATTTGCGATCGCTGCTAGGTTGGCACTTGCAGCAAGCGGGCTATTGGGTTTATCAATCTGCCTCCCTCTATCAAGCCAGAGAGACATTCTATAATCGCCAACCCACTCTCGTCATTCTCGACTCTGACTTACCCGATGGTGACGGGGTAGAATTTTGTCGCTGGATTCATCAGCAGCGACATTCGTTAATTTTAATGCTGTCTGCCCGTAATCATGAAGTTGATATCGTCCAAGGGTTAAAAGCGGGTGCCGATGATTATCTAACCAAACCCTTTGGGATGCAGGAATTTCTGGCAAGAGTTGAGGCGCTGATTCGCCGCATCCGGATGACGGCTGTACCAATGACGCTGGAATATGGTGATCTCAAAATTGATTTAGTTCAGCGCCGGGTGTGTTACAAAGGGGAGTTTGTTGATTTAACCCCTCAAGAATTTAGTTTGCTTTACGTCTTAACCCAAGCGGAAGGATTGCCCTTAAGTCGTTCTGAATTACTCCGTCGGGCGTGGCCCGATGCGATTGATAATCCTCGTACTATTGATACCCATGTCCTCTCACTACGCAAAAAAATTGAAACTGATCCCCGACAACCAAGTTTAATTCAAACGGTGCGGAATGTGGGTTATCGGTTTAATTTAGAAATGCTGGAGAGCAGCCAATCAACTGGAGGAGAAGCAGATCCTCATTATCCAACTTCTCGACCAGATGTTGCACCCGTAGCCGCGAGTACAGCTTGGCGACAATAGTGTTCTTGGATGGAGAGGGGCAAATGTATACAGAGACAAGGAGGTTCACTGCACAATTTAGTCAGGGCGGGTTTTGTATAAACGTTACCCTAAATAGCGATAAGAAAGTCCCTAAACCCGCCCCTACAAACCAGGTTCCCTTGAGGGAAGCAGACGGATCAAAACTCTTCCACTCCCCACTCTTGTGCTGCTTGGGCTTTGGCTTGAACTAAGGATTCTCGTAACAGGTTCCAGTCCAAATTAGTCGCTGATGTATCTTGCATGAGTTGACCTGTCTGGAGATACAATATCCGATTACAGAAGAGTTGAGCCATGTCTAACTGATGATTGACCATTAAAACAGTGATCTGATCCTGATTCGCCAAGTCAGCTAAGACACCCAAAAAATGAGAAGCTGTACCCACATCAAGGGCGGATGTCGGTTCATCTAATAGGATAATTTTAGGTTGACAAATTAAAGCCCGTGCGATCGCAACCAGTTGTCGTTGTCCCACTGAAAGTTGTAATTCCGTGCGTTCTAGCCAATCTTCTGGGATGTGCAGCTTTTTTCGATAGGTTTGAATCCGTTGTGCGATCGCGGATTTTCCTAGTTGCTGTAACACCAATGGGTAAGCTAGCGCCTCCCGTACCGTCATTCCTAATAGCTTCGGTTCTTGGCAAACCAGCATAATTTGCCGTCGTAACTGCAACACGGGAATCGTCTGAATATCTTGATTCTCCAGATAAATCGTACCACTGGTGGGATCACTCAATCGGTTCAACAGCCGCAGCAGTGAACTTTTCCCCGCACCAGCCGGACCAATTAAGGTTACGCGATCGCCTCTAGCTACTTCAAAGGAAATATCGCTGAGAATCGTGGTTCCTGGAATCGCGCCTTTGGCTGATGTAACCAAACTCACTTGTTTGAGTTGGAGTTGAGCCAGCGTCGGGGATAATGAATCATCAGATACCGTGGGCGAGTTCATGGTTACTTATTTTTCTCCTGATTCCTCTATTTCTCTTATTTCTCGGATTTCTTTAACGTTTCCCAGTTTTACCGTCGTTTCCGCCCGGGCAATCACATCTTTGGCTAACCGTTCACTAAAGCCAACTGTAAACGCGATCGCAAAATAAAATAATTCTTCTTTTCTACCAGTAGCCTCTGTTGGGTTCGTATCCAGGGGAATCAGTCCAGAACTAATTAGGGTATACATAAAAACGCCAAATGATGCCCCAATAATTGGCTTAAACGCCCCGATTAAAAAGGGGATAACTGGATCGAGGATTTCTCGAAACTCTACATCAAACTCCTTCAGTCGAATTAAAATACTGACTACACTTCCCAACGCTCCCGATGCGCCAACCACAAACACTCGGAAAATAATTTGAGAATCTTCTGGCGATAAAGAAATCGTTTCCAAACCAAAGGGCAAAGTGATAGTTAATTGTTTAGCCGATTGATTTTGTTCCTCCATTAATTGAAGTTGTTGCTTGACCTGATTATCGAGGGATGTCAACGTTGATTCAATCTCGCGGATTCTTTCTTCCATTGGAGTTGGACGGCTGTCCGCACCTAATGAACTTAACGTTCTTTGTGGTACCTCCATATCTGCTAAACTTTGTTTTATTTCTTCACGTTCATTGCTGATTTTCTCCAAAGATTCACTAACTTGTGATAGTTCGGATATTTGAGTTCCATAATTCAAAAAATAAACCGAAGAAATTAGTGCAATAATCCCGGCAAAGGAAAAAGGAAAGCACAGTCCGATAATGACTTTAGTGGGTACTGAATCTAAATAGTAAACATCGATAAAACTATTGAAAATTGAGCGTCGGAGGATGAAGAAAAATGATTCGTGTCTCCGTAACGATCGCAACAGCCTAATGCGGGTCTGTTTGACCAGAGAAATACCCGCTTTGCCATCCACAACCGATTTAACCGCTGGAATTAAAACCTCAACGATACTGGTAAGTTCTAGAACTCTGGGTTCATGTCCTCGGTCAACTTGCTTCTTTTTTATACTTAGTCTTTCAATCCGTTGAATAAATACTAAAATATTAGAAATCTCATCAAGAATATTTTGGCGAGATTTTGACGATTCATCAATACTGTTCTGTTTATTGATTAATGCATTAACTAACTCCATAACTTCTTGCTTTTTTATAGCAAAATTATGCATATAGTCTTGAGTTAAATTCATTTTATATCAGAGTCAAAAATTGATAGATTAGTATAGCCTTACTAAGGCAGGTTAGGACATTTTCTACTGTTCCCTGTTCCCCGTTCCCCGTTGGGATTAACTGATGTCCTAACGTATCCTCGTAGTGCTATATTTTTAGATAGCACCGACATCATCCATGTCTGAAAGCTCCAGATGTAGGGGCGGGTTTGACCTAGTACTGTCCCGCTTAAGTTGACTAAACCCGCCCTTCTACGGGAGCTAATTGCTAAAAACAAGGCTGGATCAGGGTTTAGATCAAGCTAATATCAATAATCGACGTGCGCCCATAAAACCGATAAAATCTACTGTACTTAAACGGATCACACCTGTAGGATTGGTTCAAATTTTTCAAGCCATCAAACCTTGGCTAAAAACCGTCCAAATTGTCCAACCATCGACAAGTAATAGCAATAGCGTCAATCCTAACAAAATTAGATACATCCAGGGTTGTGCTAAGGGACGAATATCAGAAGTATCGATACCCGTATATGTTTCCACCAACTTAACTAACCGCGCAAAACCCACCACACGCATCGGTAGTAAATACGCTCGTTCCGATGACTGACTGACAAAATAGTAAACCAATCCACCTTGTCCCGTCGTCCGCATTTTTAAATCTTTAACATCCGCCCAAGGTAACTCCCAACCCTTACGGAAAAAACCAGGAACCCATTTGGGATAAGTCACCTGAATTTTCTCGTCATCCACAATGACTCGTTCACTCAACGCCCCATACAGCGCGAATAAACCCAAACCAATTCCTCCCCACAGCAATGCTGGCGGTAGGGGAGCATCAGACACTTGAGCTAAAAAGGGTAGAGGTACAGTTAGCGCCACGTATAAACTCAAAAGCGTGATCCGAATTAAGGGAGAGAGGTAAAACGTAGAAGGACTAGGTTGAACGTCTTGTTCTGATTTTGATAGAGTTTCAATGTTTGATGACATAGACTTAAACGTGCCTATAAAAATATTTTTTTCCAAATTTCACACACCAGCTAAATCAACTAGCCTTTTTAGCTTGTTATTGTACCATTTTAAAGTGCTACACTATGCTCCAGCAAGACTTTACGTAAATTAAGCGGTCATGCATTTAAATTGGGAATGGGTAGGGAGCAAGATGCTCGCACTACAGGAATTCCCATGAATTTACCCTCAGAAAGCATCGTCAAGCTAAAATTGATCTGAGATTTACCCTTCACGGAGTAATCATTAATGGTAAGGTTAACAGATCATTGTCACATTGTCAGAAATGACGAAATACTGAATAGCGAACCCATTATCAAAGGCACCCGAACACCAGTCAGGGCAATAGTGGAAATGTGGCGTATCGGAGTTTCGCCGGAGGAAATTCCTCAGCGGTTAACCCATCTTGGTCTATCACAGGTATTTGATGCACTCAGCTATTATCTGGATCATCAGGCAGAAATCAATGAATACATTGAGCGCAACCGTATTCCAGACGAACTTATTGATCCACGAGTTCGTAACGTATGACTGATATTTTTATTCATGTTTATTTGGACGAAGATGTTGATGTATTGGTCGCAAGTCTTTTGCAATCTCGTGGTTTCCAGGCAACAACAGCACAACAAGCCGGACAACTCGGTAGAACAGATGCTGAACAGTTAGAATACGCGACAAGTCAACGGTCTGCTATCCTAACCCATAATCGTATTGATTTTGAAGATCTTGCACGGATATACTTTAATACAGGAAAGTTCCATTCTGGAATTATCATTGCGGTCAGGAAACCATACTTGGAAATTGTGCAGAGGTTGCTCATAATCCTAGATTACACCACAGCAGATGAAATGGAAAACCAAATTCTTTACATCTAAATGATATAGACTCAAAAGAGTGATCCGAATGAAGGGAGAGAGGTGAGAAGGTATGAGTAGCGAGCAAGATGCTCACACTACAAAGATTTCACCATTATTGTTATTATTAAATGCCGAATAGCCTCCTCATCCGCCCAAATCCAGCTTATCTTCCCTATCTCCCTTCTGCTGTCCAAACAATATCCTTGCCTTGTCCCCAAAAGCCGTCATATTTTGTCACCTGAACATCTCCCAAAACCTTGGTCTGACAGGCTAAACGACGATTAGCAGTGGGAGAATGGGGCGGAAGAGAACGCCTTGCCTTATCTTTCCAGTTCGCCTCTGAAACCTCCCCTTCTACCTCAACCGCACAAGTGCCACAACTACCAATCCCCATACAGTTGATAATTTTGGCATTGCCGTTGTAAAGCGGTACACCATGCTCCAGCAAAACTTTGCGTAAATTACTGCCTGGATCACATATAAAGGTTTTCCCTTGAGCTGTTACTTTAGGCATTGATGATTTATCTATCGTAGTAGACTACACTCTTACTTTTTCTAGTTTACATTTCTTGACAATTTACACAACTATCTTTACTTATGGCTTCACAAGCGCCCAATCCCATCTGGATTTACGACACAACCCTGCGCGACGGTTCCCAGCGCGAAGGTCTTTCCTTGTCCATCGAAGATAAACTCCGCATCGCCCGACAACTCGACCAATTAGGGATTCCCTTCATCGAAGGCGGTTGGCCCGGTGCTAATCCCAAAGACGTGCAATTTTTCTGGCGACTCAAAGAAGAACCCCTAACCCAAGCAGAAATTGTCGCCTTTTGCTCAACGCGACGTCCTCATAAAACGGCGGATGAAGATCCGATGTTACAAGCTATTTTGGCAGCGGGGACACATTGGGTCACCATCTTTGGTAAGTCTTGGGGTCTCCATGTCACAGAAGGGTTAGGTACTACCCTTGACGAAAATCTGGAAATGATCCGAGATACTATAGAATACCTTCGTAGTCAAGGGCGGCGGGTTATCTATGATGCCGAACATTGGTTTGACGGGTATAAAAATAACCCCGATTACGCCCTGAAAACCCTGAAAACAGCAATGGATGCGGGGGCAGAATGGTTAGTCTTTTGCGACACAAATGGTGGAACTCTACCCCATGAAATTGGTCAAATCGTCCGAGATGTTATCGAAAGTTTAGAACTCAACCCTGAAAACCAAGGCAGGGCGGGTTTTGAACCAACGTTATCACCAACAACAGAACCAGATGAACTCAACCCGCCCCTACAGACGCGCCATGGCGCGTCTCTACATTCGCCTCGATTGGGCATTCATACACACAATGACTCCGATACCGCCGTGGCGAATGCGTTGATGAGTGTGGTGGAAGGCGTCTGTATGGTTCAGGGAACGATGAACGGCTATGGTGAACGCTGTGGTAATGCGAATCTGTGTTCTTTGATTCCTAACTTACAGCTCAAGCTAGGGTATCACTGTATGCAAGAGGAACAATTAGCTACACTAACTCAAGTTAGCCGTTCTATTAGTGAAGTGGTTAATCTTGCCCCCGATGACCATGCGGCATTTGTAGGTCGGTCGGCATTTGCCCATAAAGGCGGGATTCACGTTTCCGCCGTTGAACGCAATCCACTCACCTACGAACATATTCCGCCCCAACAGGTGGGGAATCAGCGAAGGATTGTGATTTCTGACCAATCTGGACTCAGTAACGTTCTGGCAAAAGCCAAGAGTTTTGGACATGAACTCCACAAACAAGACGCCGCCTGTCGCCAAATCTTGGGACGCCTGAAAGAGTTGGAAAATGAGGGCTATCAATTTGAAGCCGCCGAAGCCAGTTTTGATTTACTAATGCGAGACGCCCTGGGGCAGAAGCAGCAGCACTTTGAACTGAAAGGTTTTCAGGTTCACAGTGATATGCTTCAAGGTATCGGCACGCCTTACAGTAATGCGATGGCGACAATTAAGGTTACGGTTAATGGTGAGGATATTTTAGAAGTGGCGGAAGGCAATGGACCCGTGTCAGCACTGGATGCCGCGTTACGGAAAGCCTTGGTGCGATTTTATCCAGAGATAGGAACCTTTTACCTGACCGACTACAAAGTGCGGATTCTGGATGGTGCGGCTGGCACATCAGCAAAAACTCGTGTGTTGGTGGAATCAAGTAATGGCAAGCAGCGCTGGACGACAGTGGGTGTTTCTGCCAATATCCTAGAAGCGTCTTATCAGGCGGTGGTTGAGGGGATTGAATATGGTCTGTTGTTACAGTCTGCTGTGAAGACAGCGGTTGAACAGAACGTGTGAACTAGAGGAGAATCTAAGCCAACTGACTTAGATTCTCTTAACCCATAAAGAAAGTCAAAACCTTTATCGCGACAGCTATAATTTTTTCTTCCCCAGCTCCCCCAGCGCCCAGACGTAGCATGCTACGTCTCTACATTGCTCCCCTTAACGGCAGCCATTCCAGGGGCAATGGTAGTGATTTCCGTACATTTTTCTAAAAAGGGTTGCGTAAATGTCCTCGGATGGGTTATAAGAGTATGGTAATGCTTCCTTGCCGAGAGCCAACTCTACGAACCGGCAAAAATAAATAATAGGAAGCGTTTTTTTGATCCCAGCATTTGCAAAAGTTATTTCGAGAAAATTGAGAGTATGACTCAGCAAGTTACTCACCCCATGGTGAAGATGCAGCGTCAGGTGCGTTCACTCGTGGAATCCAAGATAATCAAACCCAGCGACAGTATATGGAAAATCGCCCTGCTTTATGGCGACGACTGGTCGTTCTGGAAAAAGGAACTCATCGAATTTGGCTTCACCATGCAAGATCCAATTGGTGACTTACTCGCCGTGGAAGCATGGGATGAAGAATAGGTCCTGACAACCGTTAATAGCGAATAATAGCGAAGCGATCGCGCCAGCAGAAGCTTTAGACGCTTGTCGCTAAAGCTTCTGCCAGCTCTTTAGCCGTTTGGTAGCGCTCGCAAACTTTGAGTTGGCATACCCGGTCGATTACTTCCCGTAACGCGGGATTAATCGTGGGGGCTTTGGACAAGTCAAATCCATAGCCTAAACTACGGCGGCGATAAAATTTAAGGGGAGTCATCCCAGTTAACAGAAAAATCAGGGTCGGACCAATGGCATAGAGATCGGATTGAGTGACTGGAGTCCCTCGGTCTTGTTCAGGGGCGCTATACCCTTCAGCACCAATTCGAGTTCCTGGCATTGTCCCGATCTCCTTCACGGCGCCAAAGTCAAGGACTACTATGCTGTTGTCTCGATGACGTACTATCAGATTCGCGGGTTTAATATCCCGGTGAATTAAGGGCGGATCGCTGGAATGGATGTAATCTAGAACATCACAGGTTTGAATCATCCACTTAATGGCTTGATCTGGGGTAACGGGTCCAGCCATCAAAATCCGTTGCTCCAAATCTTGTCCGTGGATGAGCGCCATTGCCAAATACTTTTTACCCCTTTCGACAAAAAAGTCATAATACTGAGGAATTCCGGGATGATGCAGGGCTTGTAAGGCACGCGCCTCTCGCTCAAACAGTTCTTGGGCTTTAGCAATTTGTGCCACATCCGCATTCATTTCTTTGAGGACGAGTAACATCGGGCGTCCCTCGATTTTGCCTGTATTATCCCAGGCGAGATAGGTTGTCCCCATTCCTCCCTGTCCCAGGGTTCGTAACACTTGATAGTGGCGGATAACTCGTTGTACAGGGACTAAAGGTTGACCACAGTGAATACAAAATAAATTACCGGGAGGATTGCCCAGGTGAGTGCAAGACGGTTTAGATTTAGGCGTTGGCGAGACTAAGCCAGAATTTGGCACAGAAACCGGGTTCAGTTCAAATTTGAGCATCGGTCCTTCTCGAGCCAGCCGAATCAAGCCCTGATTCGGGAGTATCTCTCGTGATACCAGCACTCCATTGAGAAACGTGCCGTTGGTTCCCTGATTAACCAACTGCCACTTATGTCCAGATTGGACGCCGGTGACTCTCAATTCTAGGTGATACCGAGATACTAACGGATTGTTTAGAATCACATCATTATCTGGCGATCGACCAATACGAATTGTAGACTGGTTGTGGAATTTCCACTGTTGTAATGGAGTGGATGCCTGCGGATGTAGAAGGGTCAGCGTGACCATAGTCCTCAGTTTTTTGTCCTTAACTCACAGGGCTTGTTTCAATGTATTGGCGGGAGTCCCTTGAGCCAAACTCTGGCTCTTGAAGCCCGGTTTGGTATCCGTGGTTTATTATTTAGACGGATTGTATGACAAATGACCAATCATCAATCACCAACTCCGTTGCTGAAAATTAGGTCGCACTTTTACTCGGATGAGTATCGCTGTGATGTTGTCGTGACCATTCTGCTCATTGGCTAGGTCAACTAACTGTAGGATACCCTGCTCAAGGTTAGCGCGAGAACTGAGCAAAGGAGCCAGGTGGGTCTGCCAGTTATTCTCGATAAGTTCATTATCGGACAACCCATCGGAACACAGAACGAATAAGGTATCCTCATTCAGTTCCAAAAAATTGATGTCAGGAGTAACAAACTGGTCGCTGCGGGGTCCTAGGGCTTGAGTAAGTTGATAAGCATCCGGGCGAGAATAGGCGATCGCTTCTTCTACACCGCGTTTCATTTCCCGTTGACCGACTTCATGGTCTACGGTGAGTTGCTCTAAACCGCCTTTGCGGGTTAACCGATAGAGACGACTATCGCCAACATGGGCGATCGCGACGTTGGTATTCTGAACCAACATCATTGCCAAGGTTGTCCCCATGCGACCACTGCCTGATCGCGCATTTTGTTGGTTGACATCATAAATGTCCTGGTTCGTTAGGCGCACCGCTTCGCGAATACTTTCTTCTGTGGGTAACTCGTCCTGCCAATGGTCTTGAAAATACGCCTCCAGCTTTTCCACCGCCATAGAACTCGCCACTTCTCCGGCAGCATGTCCACCCATTCCATCACAGAGAATATAAAGACCGCGAGCGTCTAAGGTTCGACCTATGGGGGTTTCGTGCTTTTTCACCTGCGCCTGAATCCCAAAGCAGTCTTCATTGTGATCCCGTTGACGACCAATATCCGTGCAGCCAACATCATCAAGGCTGAGTAATTGCATGGGTAGAACAACCGTAGGACCGCCATCGTCGTAGCTACCCACGTCCCCTGTGGGCATTTCCAGAAAACTCATCATCTCTTCAGACAGGGGTTCAGCCATATCTAAGGTAACTGCCGTTGCCTGTTCTGCTTGTGCCTCTTCTTCAGCGTGAGCGATCGCTTCTAACTCGGATCGCAATTGGTCAATCGTGGTAATTTCCTGGGTACACATCTGCCGAAATACCGTCCCCAATGAGGTCAGTTGAGTCCGTTGGGACTGGTTAAATAGCAGCCGCCACATTTGCCCCAAATCCTCTAAAAGGGGTGGATCATCTTCAGAATCATGATAGAGGCGCTCTAACCCCAGCACCTGGTCTTCATCAACTCGTAAATTGGTAATTTCTAATAGACTTTGACGACAATGCCAGGGTTCAAGTGCTTGCCAAAGTCGTGCCATTTCATCAAGCCAATACAATAGCTGTAAGGTCGATAATGTTTCACTGCCCCACAAGTCACCGAGAAGTTGCCAGCTTGAGCGATCTTCAAGCAACATTACAGACTGATTATCCTGCTGCCACGCATCATGAACCTCTGGCACAGTCGGATAATGGTTTTGTTTCAACGCCAAATAGGGTTGTGCGATCGCCGGAATTCCCAGGATTGGCGAGGATTGGGATGGGGATTGCTCTGATTGTTGCTCTAGTAGGGCTTCCAGAAGGGATTTCTGAAAGGGCTGGCAGTCCAACACTTTGACAAACGTTTCTGATCCGGCGGGGGCATCCGCTAAGGTGTCGGGATTTAGGGGTTCGATGAGTCGGTAACGTTGTTGAGCATCCAGATAGGCGATCGAGTGAGCATTGTAAGCAGAACTTGCCTCAGATGTCGCCGTCGATGAGGCTTGAGTCTCTAGATCGGGTTCAACTGTTGATTGTGCCATCAACGTCGGACTCTTTGCCGTTTCTGGTTGATCCGTTTCCTGAGAAAAAGCCTCAGAATCGGTTTTGGCATCATCGGGAATTTCGGCAGACGTTAATTCACTGTCCTTCGTTTGTGTCCCCTGGGCTGATGACTCTAAATCCGCAGGGCTAGCGATTGGCTCAGAATTAGTTGAGGCACCTTCTGGAGCCGGGGTTAAGGTTACGCCATACTCTGGCTCTTTGGCAATAATTGCCCACCAAACCGTTCCCGTAAACGCACCGCAATTATGGCAGGTTTCAGCATTAACGGGAACTTGGGTATCGCATTCAGGACACACCTTATGGATCAAGGAAGTTCCACATCGCTGACAAAACTTGTGAGTATTCGGGTTTTCAAAATGACACTGGGGACAAATTAACATAACGGAACTTCCTCAATTCCTATCGGGTTTCTCAGGCTGGGATTATAAGCTAGCTGCCATCTAGTTTGCCACGCCAGAATCAAAGGTTGCAGCTTTTAAGGGAGTTGTTATCGAGTGTATTGGCGCAACAGAGCAGTATTGGCAAGGGAGTTAACTAAAAACTCAGCCAGGGCGGGTTTAGTGTAGAGACGCGCCATGGCGCGTCTGTATCAGGGTTTTCTCCTGAACGTTATCGGTAAAACCCGCCCCGGAAAGACGCTTCTGGCATCATGTCTGGAACACTCAAAACTTCACCAGTTTCTGGAGACAGACAAGTTCCGGGGGCGTCAGATCACGCCACTGACCCGGTTGCAACCCAGAAAGACGCAGATGAGCGATCGCGACCCGGATTAATCGTAAGGTGGGAAATCCCACGGCTGCTGTCATGCGCCGTACTTGACGGTTACGCCCTTCGGTCAAGGTGATTTCTAACCAGCAAGTCGGTACAGTTTTGCGAAAGCGAATCGGGGGATCGCGAGGTGGTAGATCGGGTTCTTGGGGTAATCGCTGCACTTGAGCTTTTCTGGTCTGATAATCTTTAATCACTACACCCTGGCGCAATTGATTCAAGGCAGCTTCATCGGGGATACGTTCCACTTGCACCCAATAGGTACGGGGATGTCGAAAGCGCGGGTTAGAGAGACGATGCTGCAAGCGTCCATGATTGGTCAACAAGAGCAATCCCTCGCTGTCTCGGTCAAGGCGTCCGACGGGGTAAACCTCCGACACCGGAATATAGTCTTTGAGCGTTCGACGGGGACAGTCCTCCCTATCCGTAAACTGACTTAAGACATCGTAGGGTTTGTAGAACAAAAGGTATCGATACACATTTTCAATCTTAACCGTTGTCAGTTAGAACCTTCATCTGGGGACGGGGGTAAATAATCATTGAATCGTTGCTGGTCATAGAAGTAAAGCGTGCGAATAGGATAAGGAATATTAATGTCGGCGTGATCAAAGGCTTTTTTAATCGCCATAATCGATCGAGTTTGCACCTGACGGACTCGTTGCTGCTGGGGTAAAGTCCAATAGCGGACAACGAAATCAATGGAACTGTCGCCAAAGCTGACTAAATCGATTTCTGGTGAGGGCTGGGACAAGACACCCTCGACCTGAGTAATGGTTTGCTCGAGCAGTTCAGCTGCTTCAGACAAGGGAGTATTGTAGTCAACTCCGACACCTAAATCCGTTCGTCGCTGTCCGTAAGCTGTTCTGACTTGCACCGCACTGGTAAATACCGTTGCATTCGGTAGGAGAACTCGTTCGCCTTGATAGGTACGAATTTGGGTAGTACGGATGTCAATCTTCTCCACCGTTCCTTCATAGTCTTCTATAATCACCTGATCGTTGATGCGAAACGGTTCTTGCACCAGTAACAGCACCCCAGCTAAAAAGTTTTTGAAGATATCTTGAAAGGCAAAACCAACGGCGACTGAACCCAACCCCAGCGCCGCGATAATGTCACCAAGCCGCAAGCCAGGGAAGGCGATAACACTAGCGGCTAAAACGCCAACCACCCACGTTGCTACATAACTCATTTTCGCCAGCAGCAGTTGCAGCGATTGGCTACGGATTGTACGCTCTCCTATCTTAGCGGTGACTTGCTCAACACCATCAGCGCTGTAGCGAGTCAACAGGACGATGATCACTCCGCCGATAAGTCCGGGCAAAACCTCAATGGTCGAGCCAAGTAGATTGAGTAAACTGGATTGGATTTGTTGAATGAGACTGTTCACAACTCGATTAGTAAAGGTTTAGACTGGCTTACACTAGACCTTAAGAAAATATCCCACCCGTGTAATTGGTCTAGAGGTTACCAGTCAGGATAAAATCGGCAACGGGTAGGTACGAGGACAGAGGACGGGAAAAGGCAATTCTACGTCTTGAGTCCAGCCAGGGGGACGCCGAAGAAAGCATCTACAGCTCTTATCCTTTCACACAGGGTCTATGAGAGTGGCAGAATTTCTCGAAAATTCAGCTAAAATGCTGAAATAACCTGGCTGAATCTAGCTTATTATTCTGGCACAAGCCAAGGATGTTTCATTGGGAGTCAACTACCGCACACTGAACCTACGGGTTCAGATGTCCACCCCACTTGCCGCATTTAGGCGTGGGTATTGTCCCTCCTTTCGGAGGTCTTACCTGAAAGTAGATTGTAGGTAACACTTGCTGCCAGACAAAGCGGCTTGAGGACAAGCCTCATTTGAGGAAATCTGAAGTTAGCTTAGATCTAACTGTATGTAAATTCAAGCTAGGTGTTACCCACAACCTTATTGAATAACATTCTAGACAATTCTATTTGTCACTCCAATTCATTCATTAACCTTCTAGTGAAAGTTTAAAAACATGGGATCTTTTTTGTCGTATATTTTTGCACTGTGTTTAATCGTCAGCGGCTACGGCATCGGTTCCGCCAAAGTTATCAATCAGGGCAATCAAGCTATAGTTGAACGTTTGGGGAAATATAAGAGGACTTTACAGCCTGGACTAAGGGCGGTTTGGCTTTTTTGGGAACGTATTGCCGTGGAGGAAACCCTCCGTGAACAAGTTTTAGACACCGAACCCCAGCAGGCAATCACGAAAGACAATATTTCTGCGTACGTCGATGCGGTGGTGTACTGGAGAATAAACAACCTCTATAAAGCCTACTACGATGTTGAAGATGTAAAAGAAGCAATTGGAAATTTAGTTATCACGACGTTACGGTCGGAAATTGGCAGAATGGATTTAGATGAAACCTATTCATCCCGCTCTGAGATCAATGAGAATTTGTCAGTTTATCTCAAAGAGGCTGCCGATAGCTGGGGGGTAGAGGTGATCCGCGTGGAAGTCCAAGGAATTAAACCACCCCAGACAGTTTTGGACTCCTTGGAGAAGGAACGGGCAGCAGAAAGCCAGAAAAAAGCAGCAATTTATGAGGCAGAGGGGGAGAGAGAAGCCGCGATCGCCCAGGCAGAGGGAACGGTGAAATCCCTAGAGATGATCTCAAAAGCGCTGCTCGAAAAGCCTAACAGTCAGGAGGTGTTGAAGTATTTGATTGCCACTCGTTATGTGGAAGCAAATGAGAAATTGGGTGAAAGTACCAACTCCAAAATCGTATTCATGGACCCCAAAGCCTTGACTGAAGCGATGACCGATTTAATGGAAATTTCGGAATTACCTATCAAGAGGGATGGTGGAAATGGCTCGAATTAAGCCTTCGGATCAGTAATTCAACCGAGGCATTTCCTGATCGAACGTGGTCACGAAAGTATCTTTACTTACCCGGCTTTCCCCAGAAGGGCTGGTTTAGTTAAGTTATCGGTTTATCGCCATAAGTTATCCGTCAAAAGAAGCTCCTATACCCCCTACTTTTTACCTTAAGTTGACACCAATGGCGGCGGGCGCGAGCCACAATTGTAGGGGCGGGTTTAGGAAATACAATCAGCTATCCAGAAATAACTGAACAACAAAACCCGCCCTTATTCATACATCATAAAATAGAGGATGGACGGCTAAACTCTAGTCAGCGTCATCCCCTTTAGATGTTGGAGTATTCATCTCTTCTTTAAAACCTTTAAGCGTTTTTCCTAATGCGCGACCCATATCTGGGATCTTCTTGGGACCGAAAATTACCAGGGCGACAATCCCAATAATCGCCACTTCGGGCCATCCTAAGCCAAACATACTCCTCTGCTCCTATAAACTCTGCTTACTTATATTGACATCTTTTCTGATTATCAAAGCCCTACCCTTACTATATCTACGCCGTGCACCTGTTGACAAAGGCTACAACCTATGAATAAAAGAGACAGGGATTAAGCCAAGACGCGCCATGTTCGGTAATGACAAAAAGCAGGCAGATTTAAGATTGTGGCTATGCCAATGGAATCGCCATAATATAATTTAGCTCTGTTCGCCGGAAGCCCCACACCAACCTGGGTACAGGTATGGTGTCGGGATGGATAGCTATCAACATAAAAAATAGAGCGGAGGGGCATCCCGTTCTTAAAGCTCAACGTCTCCTACGCAATAGCCGGATTGGTTGAGAAGCCTACACTATACCTGTACTCAGGTTAGTGTAGGAGTATGTCACTACAAGCTAATCTTTGATTGACTGTAGGAGTAAGCCAAAAGCTGATATCCTAGACCTACCCCCCTATCATGATTGATTTAGCATTTCACGTTTTAAGGAATGTCAATAACCACCAAGCCTTCCCTGCGAGAGCAACAACACCCTCTTATTCGCCAATTAGCCGACTGTATTGAAGCTAACTGGCGGCGTTACCTGGATTTGTCGCCCTATCAGCTTCCCTCTGACTTAGGCTATGTAGAGGGGCGTCTAGAGGGTGAGAAACTCACGATTGAAAACCGTTGTTATCAGACACCACAGTTTCGTAAACTGCACTTGGAACTGGCAAAAGTGGGAACAATGCTCGATATCCTCCACTGTGTCATGTTTCCTCGCCCAGAGTATAATCTACCCATGTTCGGCTGTGATTTAGTCGGCGGACGGGGGAAAATCAGTGCCGCGATCGCAGACCTTTCTCCAGTGAATGCTCAGCGTATCTTACCTGACGTCTATCGCCAACCGTTACAAGCCTTACCAACCCCTCATTTCCAAGACGTTCGTGAGTTGCCAGAGTGGGGCGACATTTTTTCGGAATTTTGCATTTTTATTCGACCCAACACTCCTCAAGAGGAACAGCAATTTTTATCGCGAGTAGAGAATTTTCTCCAAATTCATTGTACTCATGCGGCTAATGCGACACCCGTCTCGGCTGAAAAACAAGCAGAAGTTTTAGCGGGTCAGCATTATTATTGCACCAAGCAGCAGGAAAATGATAAAACCCGTCGTGTGTTAGAAAAAGCCTTTGGTGCGGATTGGGCAGAGTATTATATGACAACGGTATTGTTTGACTTGCCATCTGTGTGATTAGTCATCTGTCATTCGTTGATTAGGAACTCTCTCCCCCTGCTTCCACAGCTCCCCCAGCTCCCAGACGTTCCACCGGAGGAGTCTCTACTACCCCATCCCATTAGACGTGCCTTATTCCTAGCGTCTATAACTGAAGGAGGGGCGCGAATTCTAGAGATTAATCCTATTTATATTAGGAATATATGGGGCATAAACCAGGGATGGATGAAGGACTATTTTCAAAACCGATAACTCGTTGGGCGATCGCGCTAGCTGTTGGCGGAACCCTGGCGACTGGAATTGCTGCCGTTTACAGCCTACATCGGGTTCAACTCCGTCCAAATCAATCAAGTTCACAGCCTGCGGCTACACCCACGCTCGAAGCTGTAACCGCCTTAGGACGCTTGGAACCCGCTGGAGAAGTTCTGACTATATCCGCTCCGACATCGCTGGAGGGAGCCAATGTAGTGAAAGCATTACTCGTCTCGGAAGGCGATCGCGTTCGGGAAAATCAAGTGATTGCGATTATGGATAACCGCGATCGCTTACAAGCGGCTGTCGATCTTGCCAAAAAACAAGTTGAAATTGCTCAAGCGAATCTAGAACGAGTGAAAGCAGGTGCTAAAGCGGGTGCAATTCAAGCTCAACAGGAAACCATTAATCGTCTGGAAAAAGAATTAGAGGGAGAAACAAAAGCCCAACAGAGCAAAATTAATCGCTTAGAAACTGAACTGAGAGAAACCACCAAAGCTCAAGAAGCCACGATTCAAGCCCAACAAGCCACTGTTAAAGGTCAAGAAGCTACGATTAGACGAATCGAGGCAGAAAAACGCAACGCTGACAACGACTTTGCCCGCTATCAACAATTAGCCGAAGATGGAGCCATTTCTACCTCAGAATTAGAAAGCCGCCGTTTGAGGGTGGAAACAGCCCTAGAACGCCTGAGTGAGGCACAAGAAAACCTCAGTCAACAACAGGCGAATCTAATTCAAGCCGAAGCAAACAAAGCTCAAACCATCGCTAATCTTAACGAACAGCTTGAAGAAGCCAGAGTCAACCGCAACAAAACAATTGGCATTCTCGAAGCTCGGATTAAAGAAGAAGAAGCCCGCCTCGAAGAGATTAAAGAAATTCGTCCGGTTGATATTAAAAAAGCCGAAGCTGAAGTGGAAAGTACACTAGCTGCCGTTGAACAAGCCCAAGCTGATTTAGATTCATTAGCTTACGTGCGGGCTTCAGAAGATGGTCGGATTTTAGAGATTAATACCCGGGCGGGGGAAACCATTAAAGCAGGGGAAGGAGTTGTCGAACTGGGAAAAACTGACGAGATGATAGTGGTTGCTGAAGTCTACGAAAGCGATATTAGCAAAGTCCGTCTCGGACAACGTGTTGCCATCCGTAGTGAAGGCAAAGCATTTGAGGAAAAACTTCAAGGAAATGTTAGCCAAATTGGACTACAAATTGGCAAAAAAGATATTCTGGATACCGATCCGGCTGCTGATGTTGATGCCAGAGTCGTGGAAGTGAATATTCGTCTACGTCCAGAAGATAACCAAAAAGTTACCGGATTAACTAATTCAAAAGTTATCGTAGAAATATTCCTAGAATCAGAGTCGAATTAATTGAAAACCATGTCCTTTAGCGAAGCGAAGGATCAAGTCGAGGTGGGTTTAATTATATCAGGGTCAGGCAATAAATGATAATAGTGAAACCTGCCCCTACACACAACTTAAAATTTAAAACCAGGTTCCCTCAAACAAAATGAAGGGTCAACACGAAAAACTCAACCCTCGAAACTTCAATGAAAATTCCACTCGCTTGGTTACAACTAAGCCGCGAAAAAATCCGATTATTGGTCGCGATCGCGGGAATTGGCTTTGCTGATATTTTAATGTTTATGCAACTCGGGTTTCGTGATGCCTTGTTTGAGAGTAACGTGACCCTACATAACAAGTTAAAAGGTGACATTTTTCTCATTAGCCCTCAGTCCACATCAACTATCGCAATGAAAAGCTTTCCCCAGCGGCGATTATATCAAGCTTTGGGTTTTGAGGGTGTTCAGTCTATTAGTCCACTCTATATGGATTTTGGATTATGGAAAAACCCGCAAACTCGAGCAACTCGCGCCATTATGGTTTTGGGATTTAATCCAGCTAATCCAGTATTAGATCTACCTGATGTTAACCAAAATTTGAATAAGATAAAAATAGAAAATGGGGTTTTATTCGATGATACTTCTAGACCAGAATATGGTTCAATTGCTCAACTATTTCGTCAAAAAGAAGAGGTAACGACAGAAGTAGAAGAACGCCGCATCCGGGTGGTGGGATTATTTAGTCTAGGCGCTTCCTTTGCTGCCGATGGAAATATTGTTACAAGTGATCTCAATTTTTTGCGGATCTTTCCACGACGAGATAAGGGACTAATTGATATTGGTATAGTTCAATTACAACCCGGAGTAAATATCCAAAATGTTTTAACTAACATGAGACAGGAATTTCCTGATGATGTCACAATTTTGTCCAAGCAAGAATTTATCGATTTTGAAAAAAATTACTGGCAAACCAGTACCGCGATCGGTTTTGTATTCACTTTGGGAACAGTGATGGGGTTTGTTGTCGGTACAGTGATTGTTTATCAGATTCTTTATACCGATGTTTCCGATCATTTACCCGAATATGCCACACTTAAAGCCATGGGCTATACCAATCGTTATTTATTGATAGTGGTTTTCCAAGAAGCGCTTATTCTGGCGGTTTTAGGATATATTCCCGGAATGGTAATTGCTTCTGGATTGTATGGTTTAACAAAAGCCGTAACTCGTTTACCGATGATGATGTCCTTGACTAAAACTATAACTATTCTAATTTTGACAATTATTATGTGTTGTGTATCAGGGGCGATTGCTGTGCGGAAACTGAAAGCTGCCGATCCTGCTGATATTTTTTAGAGGGTGAATAAGGGAGAAGGGAGATGGTAGAAGACAGTTTAAAGGCAAGTGTACACAAGGGATAGAGAAGGTTATCAAATTTGATTTTGGATGACGTATTAATTATGAATAAGGGCGGGTTTTGTTGTTCCGTTATTGGTGAGGAGGGCGGGTTTTGTTGTTCCGTTATTGGTGAATATCTGAATTGAGTCCCTAAACCCGCCCCTACGATTGTCCCTAAACCCGCCCCTACGATTGTCCCTAAACCCGCCCCTACGATTGTCCCTAAACCCGCCCCTACGATTGTCCCTAAACCCGCCCCGACAAGAGACGTATAAAATTATAATAGATTTATGAGTTATGACTTATCACGTATTACGTAAATCTCCTGTTGTCTCGATTAAAAATCTAAACCATTATTTTGGTAAAGGTTCTCTACATAAACAAATTCTCTTTGATATTAACCTAGAACTATTATCTGGAGAAATTGTCTTAGTGACGGGTCCTTCGGGTTCAGGGAAGACAACCTTATTAACCCTAATTGGCGGCTTACGTTCACCCCAATCGGGTCAAGTTCAGGTTTTAGGACAGGAACTTGTCGGTGCAACAGAAGAAAAACTGGTGCAAGTGCGCCGTCATATTGGTTATATCTTTCAATCTCATAATTTGCTCAAGAGTCTTACGGCTTGCCAAAACGTACAAATGTCAGTGGAACTTCACCCCGATATTTCTCCCGTCGAGGCGGTAGCGAAATCAACAGCGATATTAACCACAGTCGGTTTAGCCAATCATCTTAATAACTACCCGGATAACCTTTCTGGCGGACAAAAACAGCGGGTGGCGATCGCACGGGCGTTAGTGAGTCGTCCTCAGTTAGTTCTAGCCGACGAACCCACAGCAGCTTTGGATAGTCAATCTGGACGGAATGTAGTGGAATTAATGCAACAGTTGGCAAAAGAACAAGGATGCACCATTCTACTCGTGACCCACGATAACCGAATTCTGGATATTGCCGATCGGATTATTCATATCGAAGATGGACATATTCAAAGATGTCATAACCATGCCCTCGATGGTCGCGAAGGGTCATAAGCAATAAGTAATACGTTATAAAATGGAGGATTTAGTAGCATCAGTTACTTGGATTAAGAACGACATTTATGGTTGAGCAACTTTATCTAATGATTGGTAGATGGTAAATGGGTTTAGTTAATCCGCGCCCGATTTGTTCTTAAGGTCACGTTAACCCCCTCACTGGATTGCTGAAGCACCAGTAAAGGAGTTGGTTTAGCCTTTTGATCCCAGTGAATTGAAACAATTCGTCCTTGAATCGTGGGTTGCCAGCTTTCATCCTCTGGACTAAGAAAAGTTTCGATACAATCAATAATCTGACTAATCGTGGCTGAGGTGGCTTGAGTCGGTAATTTAGTCAACTTGATTTGAATCCGGAATAGCACTCGCATGGTACGTTTACCACTGCTTTCTGTCTCATACTTCACATCAAACAGTTCATCAACTTGTCGTCCCGTGGTACTAGCAATCCCGATCGCGCTTTGAGTCGCCTGATTCGGTCGTAGCGCCACACTGATGATGTTTTTAACCTTGATTTTGATTTGATTAACGATAGCAAAATGGAATACCTCTTCCTCCATCCGCAATCGCAGATAGTCTAAATTGAACTCGCGAGAGTGAACCAAATCCGGATTCGTTTCCATTTTACGGATCGTGTTGAGCGCCAACTTCAACTTTTTCTGGAGGTCTTTGGTTTTAAACTGCTCAAATTTCAGCTTTTTCGTCGCGGCATTCAATTGCATTTTGCCATAGACCAGTAAGCCGATCACGAGTAACAACAGTCCCATGGAGACAAACATCCAGGGTGATCCGAAAGACTCATTGTTTGGGGGTGAAGGAGAGACAGCCGTGGGTGACGGCTGAGAAACTTGAGCTAATGTAGATTCTCTAGGGATAATCGAACTGGACATAATGCCTGCTGGAGAAAACGTAAGAGTTATTTCTAGAATGCCTTCCAGGGAGTGCATCGGGTGCAATCTCGCCCTTGCTAAATCTGCTGGGGTATACCGACAGCCATTTTTTGTCGGTGGGGAAAACACTGTACCGAGTCGTAAACTCTTGCGAAAGTCCCCTAGGACTCCGCCATGAATGTTAGATTGTTCTGGATTTGTGTGGTTGATCTATTTGTCGCTTCAATTACAGATGCACCCATGCAGATTTTGAATTACAGTCCTGGAAAAAGGTAGCAGCAAACAGAGGTGTTTGTGCTGATTGTTACCCTTAGTGGCGCCAGCGTGCCCGGTAGCTGCGAGCATCAATGTGGCACAAATTAGGAAACCGACTATAGCGACCTAAACCACCGGGCCACCATGGTTCCAGAGACCAATAAATCTGATTACCACTTAACCCTTCACACACAAAATCCATGGCATCTCCCACCAGATGCCGACTATACGTGGCACCCCCAACTGCTCGATTAATGTGAGGAGGACGATACCAACTGGTGACGATAAAAGGTCGCCCAATGCGATCGCGTGCCCGTTGTGCCAGTTTCGCAATGCGAATCATAGCATCCACTGTAGCTTGGTTAGGGGGCATACGTGTACCTCCATGGGTGGCTTCCGCCCAGGTAAAGTTACCATCGGGAATAATTGGTGCTAATAGCTGAATATTGTAGGGTGTCCACCGTTCAGGACGTTTGGGAGTCAAAATAGGCGTCGGCTTGGGCGGTGCTTCTTGGGCTTGGCGACGGGCTTCATTCATCCGTTTTTGGTCTTCCAGGAGAGATTGCACCGCCTGATTTCGGGTGGGCAAATCTCGCCACAGTTGCACCAGACGAATTAACGCTTCCCGTTGGTTGTCCTCTTCTTTATAGTCTTTGGGTATCTTGCCGACAAAGCTGATCAGTTCTCGATCGAGTTCCGCTGCCAGTTTTTGCATGGCGGTGGGATCAGTAGTATTCGCTTGCAGGATGTCTGGATTAATGCCGAGGTGACTTAATACCGTGGCGCGGGAGTCAAATTGATTCCAGAGTCGAAAGCCTTCGGTGAGGGCATTGCGTTGGCTACCTTGTCCCTGATAGAATTTCGGCACACGCTCGACGAATGCCACCAGAGCCGGATCAATAATATCCAGATTTTCTTCGGGGGAGGCACTTTTTTCCAAAGACGCGATCGCTTCTTCTCGAGTTCGCAGTTGACGCCATAGTTGACTTAGGCGCAGCAATGCCTCTCTTTGATGGGGATAACCGCTATAGTTGGCAGAAACCCGCCCCATAAATTGCTTTAGGGGAATATCCAATCGGGATTCATCCTCACGCGCTGATTCTACCTGATCCGTTGGCACTAACGAAGCAATCGCCGCATCCGGCGTATCCAGTTCCCGCCAAATTCGCACCCCTTCGAGCAACGCATCCCGTTGATGAGGTAATCCCCTATAGTAATCAGGAAGTCGATCCACAAGCGTCAGTAAGGCTTTATCCAGATAGGCAAGGTTTTGGGGCAGGTTTTCACTGGTGAAGTCGGCAGCTAAATCCGCTAGATAGGCTTGTTTAAGAGACTCAAAGTTACTCGGTTCTAAACGTGCTATATGGGGTTGACTAGCTGGCGGTGCATATCCGCTGGCTACGTTTTGCAGGAACTTATCACTATAATGTCCCTGTTCAGACAGCCATAAATCATTCCCCTGCTGTCCTTGAGCAATTAAACTATCAGTAAGCGATCGGATCGCATTCGCCGCATACTGGACTTGTTCTGAGAACGTATTCACCTGATCAGGGGATACCCGATTAGCCGGGGATATGCCTAACCCTGTTTCCTCATCACCCAGGGTGGGAGAAGAATGAACCTGATAGAGAGCCGCCAAAATTGGCTTGTGAATCCCCGCTCGTTCGGCAGCTAGAAGATAATAATAATTCCGTTGGTCTGGTGAGAGTATTGTCATGATAAATTTTGATAATTCAAGCTATAGCACCCATTACAGATTGACACTCCCCCGGTTAAAACGCGGGGGATACCTTCTTCTCCGACTCGCCGTTAGACGACAGGATTGCTCCAACCGTCCAAGAGGGCAAATCTCCCCAAGCGTAAGTTCCGGTGTGCCCCACCGTACTTAATCCTTTTTGCAGGATGTTTAAACTAGCTGCAATATCCCTGTCCTCAACATACCCGCAGTTACCACAAACCATGTCCTCGAACGAAGTGAAGGAATGGGTTCGTTGAGACAGGGATTTTTTGACTCGATGGTGACACTCTGGACAATCTTGGGAGGTGTAGTGCGGAGGAACCGCGACTGTCACTTTCCCATACTTGTGTCCAAAGTATTCTAACCACCGTCTAAATGTAGACCAGCCTGCATCAGAGATAGACTTAGACAAGTGACGATTTCTTACCAAACCTTTAACATTTAAGTCTAGCCTTCGGCAAGCCGCTGGCGCGTCTACGTATGCTACCAAGTCGTTAGATTGGATCACGGAGTATGCGACTCGCTTGCAATACTCTTTTCGCTGCCTACTTACTCTTAAATGCTTCCGGGCATATCGGCAACATGCTTTTTGATAGTTGTTTGACTGCGGTTTTGCTCCCTTTTGGTACTTCTTAGACTTCTTACGGTTGGCTCGATTGAGCTGTCTTTCCGATTGGCGGTAAAACTGCGGCGACTCTTCTGTATGTCCAGTTGAGTCAGCTAGGAAATATTTGATTCCTAGATCTAATCCGATGGCTCTACCTGTTGGTTGAGTTTTTATTCGGATATTAGCTTTAACCGCAAATTGTGCATAGTAGCCGTCAGCACGTCTAACTAACCTTACCCGTTTGATTTGGTCAATAGAGTAGAAGAGGAGGTCGTAAGTACCCTTAAGCTTTAGTCGCCCTATTCCTTTCTTGTCGCTAAAGGTAATGGCTTTTCGATTTTCAGACAGTTTCCAGCCGCTCGTCTTATACTCGACAGAGCGGCAATTCTTCTTGAATCGGGGGAAGCCAATATTTCCCTTGATTTTGTTTCGACAGTTTTCGTAGAAGCGACTAATTGCACTCCAAGCACGTTCAGCCGATGACTGACGTGCTTGAGAATTGAGTTCCCCAGCAAAGCTAAACTCTTTTGCTAGTACGCGGCAATATTTGTTGAGGTCGTACTTGTCGATACCTTCGTTATCTATCCAGTACCGCAAGCACTTGTTCTGGACGAACTGTGCCGTCCGAATCGCCTCATCAATGGCAGCGTATTGAGCGGGTTTAGCTTTTACCTTAAACTCAAAAACTATCATTGTTTTTGCTCAAGATTATAATGTTCACTATAGAATAACTAGACCAATTGCGCCAGCCACAACTAAAGTTGTTAGGTTGAACCTTGCTCGGTGAAACCTTGAGCGAAGTCGAAAGGTTTCATCCCCCGACTAAAGTACGGAGGTTTTCACCATCGCGTTCTATAACTACCCATCGCCAACAGTTAGCTCAAACCTATCAACGCCTCAAATCTGAATTTCCCCAGCTTCACGAATCCCCTGACAATCGCTTTCGGATCACCGACTGGACGTTTGATAATCGCAATCTCAGCGTGGAGCAACTCGAACACCTTAACGCTCTTTGTATCTCAATGGATTGGGGATTTACCTATAGTTCGGTGCAATGTCACATCAAACCCCGATCTCAGGATAAAGCGACTGGATTAATCCAAGTGTTACGTGACCATTTTCCCCAATATCAACCGGAACAAGTTCTGACAGTGGGTGATAGCCCTAACGATGCCAGTTTATTTAACCCCCAGTTATTTCCCCTATCCGTAGGCGTGGCTAATGTTTTGGATTATAGGGATGAACTGGACTATAAACCCGCTTATGTTACCGATGCTACAGAAGGTGAGGGATTTTGTGAGTTAGTAGAGTACCTGCATCAGGTAGGAAGGTAATTGCTCCCTGACTCTTGACAAATGACTCTTGACAAATGACAAATGACAAATGACAAATGACAAATGACAAATGACAAATGACAAGGTGTAGGAGCAAGATTTATGGTGCTGGTTGTCCAAAAATACGGTGGAACCTCGGTGGGATCAGTTGAGCGGATTCAAACTGTCGCTCAACGCCTCTTAAAAACAGTCAAAGCGGGTAACTCTTTAGTCGTCGTCGTGTCAGCCATGGGTAAAACCACGGATGGGTTAGTTAAACTGGCTCACGAAATTTCCGCCAATCCCAGCCGTCGGGAAATGGATATGTTACTCTCCACTGGCGAACAAGTCTCCATCGCTCTACTCGCGATGGCGTTGCAGGAAATAGGACAACCTGCAATTTCTCTGACTGGCGCACAGGTGGGGATCGTCACGGAAGCCCAATATAGCCGCGCCCGTATTTTTAATATCCACACCGAACGAATTTCTCGTCATCTCGACGAGGGTAAAGTGGTAGTGGTAGCAGGGTTTCAAGGAATCAGTAGTATGACTGACTTAGAGATTACCACTTTGGGACGCGGCGGATCAGATACCTCCGCCGTGGCGTTAGCAGCATCATTAGGGGCAGATCGTTGTGAGATTTACACGGATGTCCCTGGTATTTTAACCGCTGATCCGCGCTTAGTCTCTGATGCTCAACTCATGGACGAGATTACCTGCGATGAGATGCTGGAATTAGCAAGCTTAGGGGCGAAGGTACTGCATCCGCGTGCGGTGGAAATTGCTCGCAATTACGGGATGCCTTTGGTTGTATTATCCAGTTGGACGGATGATCCGGGGACGAAGGTGATTTCTCCTACGCCACAACCCCGTTCGTTAGATGATTTAGAAATAGCTCGATCAGTGGATGCGGTAGAATTTGATACCGATCAGGCAAAAGTGGCAATGCTGCGGGTTCCGGATCATCCCGGTGTCGCCGCCCAATTATTTGGAGAGATTGCGGGTCAAGATTTGGATGTGGATTTAATTATCCAGTCGATTCACGAGGGGAATACGAATGATATTGCCTTTAGTGTAAGTAAGGGTATTCTCAAACGGGCTGAAGCCGTGGCAGAAGCGATCGCGCCCGCTTTCCGTAGCCCCACTAATCCCAGTGATGATGAGGCGGAAGTCTTAGTGGAATCAAATATCGCCAAAATCGCGATCGCGGGGGCGGGGATGATTGGACATCCGGGTATTGCGGCGCAAATGTTCACCACCTTGGCAAATGCGGGAATCAATATTCAGATGATTTCCACCTCTGAGGTAAAAGTAAGCTGTGTGATTGATGCTGCCGATTGTAATCGTGCGATCGCGGTTTTGTGTGACCAGTTTAATATTAAGAGTTCCCCTGCCCGTTTACCGATTTCTGATAATGTAGAGACGCGCCATGGCGCGTCTCTACATTCAAACCCCGTCCGAGGGGTTGCCCTTGACCAAAATCAAGCCCGTTTAGCCATTCGCTATGTTCCTGATCGTCCAGGTATGGCAGCTCGCATATTTAGTATCTTAGCCGAGCAAACCATTAGCGTGGATATGATTATTCAATCTCAGCGCTGTCGAGTAATTGATGGAATTCCCACACGCGATATTGCCTTCACCGTCGCCCAAGCTGAGGCAGAAAATGCCCAGAAAATTCTCCAAGAGGCAGCACCTATTTTAGGATACGGCAAGGTTCTCCTGGATGCCGATATTGCTAAAGTCAGTATTGTGGGTGCAGGAATGATTGGACAACCCGGTGTAGCCGCGCGAATGTTTGCCGCCCTTTCTCAACACAAAATCAACATTCAAATGATTACCACGTCGGAAATAAAGATTAGTTGTGTAGTGAATAAAGAACAAGGGGTGACAGCATTACAAGCCATTCACCAGGCATTTGGTTTAGCCGGAAATCAGCAAGTTGAAGTTCCCACATAGGAGTGTCCATTTTATGTTGTCTGCCTTGATTATTCAGCTAGTGTGGATAATACACAAGAGATGTCGTTGAAATATACTCTTGATGGAGATGCTGGAATAGACTTTGATGGGAGTAATAGTTTTACAGATATTCTACTGCCTAAAATAGTACCTCCAAAAGTTGAACTACTTAAGGCGATCGTTAGACGTAAATTGGATGCAATTGTCAGACTGTAAATTCACTTTTTTACAGAACAAAACAACGGAATATTTACCTACTGAAAGAAGGCATAAATATAGCAATTTTAGCATCTCAGACAAAAAGCGAGTTACTCAAGGCTTTTGATCTAAACGAATCGCCCGATCCAACGCCGTTTTTTCTCTTGACCGACGAACATAAGGCTCTAATTCTTTGACATCTAAACCGCTTAAAATACTCAAATCCTCCACATTCATCCCTCTCATTAACAGTTCCACACACCATGTCTGTCGCGCTTGCTCAATTGAGGGAGATGGCGTTTCCAACTCAGAGGTAAAATTACGCCATGTAGCTCTTAATTCTGCCACAGACATCCGTTCCAAGGCTTCATTAACAAACAGGGGTGAACGATCATCTTTACGACTTTTGAGCCATTGGTTTAAGGGATTGCGGGTGTAAGAACCATAACGCTTACCCATAATCCACTGATTTACAGGGACTTGGCGCACATTACCTTGTGTCACTTGTAACAAATGTCTGTGAGCGTCACTAATTTGGTGCGATCGCTCTAAGGCAATAATTTCTTCTATCCGCAACCCCGCACCAAAGAGGACATAGGCGATAGCATAATCCCGTAATCCACTTTTTTTGGCTTGTTGCAAAATGTCATGAACTAAGGATGCGGGTAAATCGGCTACAGTCTCAGAGGAGATCACCGGAGAAGGCGCATTCGGTGAAGAATTGGTTACAGGCGGGCGCACTGTCTCCCCTGTGTCGCCGCTTCCCGGTTCTTCCTCCGCCTCTTCCCGTCTCTGTAGCTCTGTGTCTGCAAAAGCTCCGTGTAAGATGAGTTCGAGCAAACTTTGCAAAAACTCCTCCTGACTTTGCCACAGCTGGTGGAACTCGCTAGTTAGTTCAATCACCAGATACCCGAATAACATCACATTAACCAAGCGGGCTAATTTTCCCGCCGACAATCGCAACACTAAGCGATCGCGTTGAATCACGGTGGTAAGATAATCAGCAAAGTCCAGGTTGGCTTGAGTAACCCCTTCTCCTAACGCCTGACGATGCTCAACCGTATATTTTCCTGACTCCCCAACCACAGAGCGCAGTAATTCGGGCATCTGTTTGAGAACCTGAAGGCGATCGCGTCCATAATTAATCAGCGCCTGCTCAAATGTCGTTGTCTGATCGACTTGGGCTCTGAGTGATTCACCCAGACGGGTAAACACGCCAGAGTCTTCGATCACGGCTAAAAGCAATCCTTGTTTGTTCCCAAAGTGACGGAACAGTGTGACTTCATTAACCTGGGCTAATTCAGCAATCTGACGTGTGGTTGTCTCAGTAACCCCCTGAACGGTAAACAACTCAAGCGCTGCTTGAATTAAACGCGCTCGTGTTGTAGAACTGGTACGAGACATAGTTTAACAATGTAAGTGATACTTGCATTTTGATGGAGTAGTGGTTAAGCTGATGGTATAAGTGTAAGTAAAACTTGCACCTCAATTCCTACTGTAACGATTCTCAATAGATGACTAATTCCTCAATCTCAGCGCCTCCTCAAAGTCGCGCTAATCTACCCTTCCATTGGCCCAGTCTGCTGTTTTTTGGCACAATTCACGCCTTGGCACTGCTGGCACCCTGGTTTTTTTCATGGTCAGCCTTGGGAGTAATGATACTTCTCCACTGGCTCTTTGGCAGCATTGGCATTTGTTTAGCCTATCATCGGCTTTTGACCCATCGGAGTCTTCAAGTGCCTAAGTGGTTAGAATATATCCTGACCACCATCGGGGCTGTAGCTCTCCAAGGAGGACCAATCTTTTGGGTAGCAGGACACCGTCAGCACCATGCTCACCCTGATGATGCAAACAAAGACCCTTACTCAGCACGAAATGGGTTTTGGTGGAGTCACATGCTTTGGCTGTTCTATCATAAGCCCGAATTTTTTGATTACGACGTATATCAAAAATACGCTCCTGATATCGCTAGAGATCCTTATTATCGCTGGTTAGATCGCTATTTCTTATTGTTACAATTTCCGCTGGGTCTATTGCTTTACGTCGTCGGGGGATGGCAATTTGTATTCTGGGGTGTCTTTGTCCGAGCTGTACTACTGTGGCACAGCACCTGGTTAATTAATTCTGCCACTCACCTGCGCGGTTATCAGACTTATGAAGTTAATGATGGGTCTCGCAATCTCTGGTGGGCAGCAATCTTAACCTACGGAGAAGGTTGGCATAACAATCACCACGCTCATCCCAATGTTGCTCCGGCTGGACGTAAATGGTGGGAAATCGATATGACCTGGTGGGCAATTCAACTACTACAAGGAGTAGGTTTAGCCAAAAAAGTCGTCCTACCGCCCAAAAAGGCAGCTTAGTAACGTTCTTTGGGAATTAAAAAGTATGACGGTATGTGGCGCAACGTTAGTGTAGAGACGTTGCATGCAACGTCTCTACAACTATCAAAAAGGTTTTCACCCATTCAGGTAACAAATGTAACGACAACACCATAAACCCTGATGTCGCAAGTCTATACCAAAGATTTTGAAATTCAATGTCCTCCCCAACAACGTAGTTGGAGAAAAATTGCTCAATAAATTGGCAATCTTCCTTTACCCGGTGTTCCGATTCGCTTGATTTTAACCAAGGTTGACGGAGATACGCTAACCTTTGAATCCAGCTTTATCGAGACGGATAGAGAGCCGGTTTGGTCATCATTACTTGATATTAATCTGCGTCAACGGGTTTCTGCCCAACCCTTTGTCGCCGTGAGTATTATTCCGACAGGCGTTAGAGCCGAAATTGGTGGTTTTGCTGGAGATGCGACTCCAAGTACTAATCTTTTAGCGGCGGCTTGTGATTATCTGGTGACTAATCCCAATGCTGTAACCGCATCGGATATCTATTTGGCTCAGGATAATGTGCTTTACCTGGAAGGGAATCTGATTTGTCAGTTACTACTGGGTAATATTGGCGTGATCCCACAGAAGCGCAACACTATCGCCGCGATTATTGAAAAGCCACGAGATCAGCGATTTTTAAACAATGTTCTTAATGCTCTCAATGGCTTGCGGGCTGTGGGCGGAATTAATATTGATCCGGTTGTTGTCACCGGTGGGGCAGTGGAAACTGCTTGTACCTATTCCCCGTATGGTAATGCTTCTGCAGAATTTAACGGGATGGAGGAGTTGATCAAGGCGTTAGATGTGGTGGAAACGTCTTCGGCTAGGGCGGTGGCGTTAATCACTACGTTGCACGTTGATGATCAAGTGCGTCAAGCCTACTACCAAGGAGAGTCTATTCCCAATCCTTGGGGTGGTGCAGAAGCGATTATGACTCATCTGACAACTAATTTCTATCCGTTTACGGCTGCCCATGCCCCTTTATTATTGGAGTGGGAACATACGGGATTTGGTAAATTAGTCGATCCCAGAGATGGTGCTGAATTAATTTCTAGTGCTTATGTTTGTTCGCCTTTACAGGGTTTAATTAATTCTCCCCGCCCGGTAAGGTTTGATACCGCTTCTAAAAACCTAGACAAACCTACCCATAAGTAATTCTGCCTTGGTATAAGTCCACGGTGTAACTTTTGGTCGATAACCGTTAACGCTTACGCTTGGCTGATACCCGGCATTGTTGCTCGATATCAGCCTTAACCAACGGCTCCCAGTTAGAGACACTATAGTAATCGTGTCTACGATTGACTACAGGGCATCGACCCATAAAATTATTAAATTGATATAGAGCGCTCCATACGTGCTTTCTCGGATTCACTCCGAGATAGGCGGACACAGAGCGCGGCAATCTTTCACTATACTTCATTCCTCTTCTGGCAATTGCTAGGGCCGCTGCCACATCAGATGATAGTCCATACATTCGACTATATTTAACCAATCCAATCAAACTCGTGTAAGCTGGATTGACCAACTGATAAGCTATTCCTCGGTTGGATAAAATCGATGACAAAATCTGATAAAAACGACTGTATGCCCAGGCAGAAAGCATTCGAGCATATTTTTTGCCACGCTCTCGTAGTTGAGCTTTCTTTGTCGAAAAATCTAAGCTTTCGCACAGAATAGGGATCTGAAAATCCCTGGCTAAAGCTGCCAATTTCAAACAAACCTCTACAATTTGAGCCTCTTGTTTGCCTGTGGGTAAACCCGTCTGAAAAGGAAGAGTCCCCCATGCTCTTAAATTTCCTTGACTATCAACATAAGCCCAACCGATAGAACTAGGATTTAGATCGATACCCAGGGCACCATACTGAATTTCTCTACTAACTTTCTCTACCGATGCGGGCGTGAATTGAACAGCGACCACCCAGCGATTATCCTTTCTATAGAAGTGCCATGTTTTCGCACCACTATTGGGTAATCTATTAATCTTTCTTGAGAAGCTGCCAATTTTTGATGTGACATATTTTCCAAATTTGGCTTCTAGACAATCGGGAACCCTCAACTTGATCGTATCCCCAGACCATTGACAAGTTTGATTCCCATAACTTTCATCCTTGGAACCAACAATAAATAGTTCGCCTCTGGATACCTTCACTCTAATTTTCGCCGATTTCAGATGTTTAATTTGATTTTGAAGTCGGTGGATATATCGCTTTTTCTGATGCAGACCTTGACGCAGATGATACCCGTTAGTTTTTCTCGTCTTCAGGTTTGACGACAAGGGAAAATTACAGCCGTTTTTTGAGGATTGCCAGTTCTTTTTTTTATAGAACTTCCGAGCCAACTTAATTTTCTTTGTGGCTTTGGCTACCCAATCTTTCGCTGACTTAACTCGTGATTCTAATTGCTTTATCTGGCGCTTTCTGCATTCTTTAGCTGAGGAAGTTTTTCCTCTAGCTAATGCAATGACTCCGTTAGCATAACGCTTGCTGATTCCGTATTTCTCTTGAATATGACTATTCCAACTGGATTGATTAAATTTAACTTCTTTATTTAATAAATGGTTAACGGTTTCAACTGTTGCTTGATAAAATATATCGGACAATGAAGTTAACAACATCTCCAAGTCGGTGAAACCGATGGGATTAAGTTCATCGGCGGGAGTTGGCAAGCCTTTGCAATAAGTTATCGTCGTCATAGCTATTCGTTACCCGATTTCTTACCAATTAAGTCAACGATATCGATAAGACGATGACCACCAGCGATACGATAAGATTGTATTTTACCATTGAGTTCCCATCGGTGCAAAGTGCAAGACCGTGGCACCTAGTCGAGTAGCTGCTTCTTGGGGGGGTTAAACTAGACATTGCTTGACTATATCATAGAAAATGTCTAGTTATGTCACTAATTGTCTAGATATTTACTGACTGTTAGTTAACCCCCGTAGCCCCAGGGGAAACCCGCATATCTGTAGAGAATGTTTCGGCGGTAGTGATGCCAGAAACAACTGTGGGGAATATCCCTTTCTTGGCGTCGTTAGACCAAGGTGTGCCGATAATCTTAGTCAAAGATAATCCCACCAAGTACGATATTACCCCGGAACGGTTGCAAATTGAGACCCAAGGCAGGAAAATATATCGTGTCAATAGCTACATGGAGGCGGCGGGATTGCTGTTAGCGTTACGGAATGGTATTGCCGTTGAGAGTATAACTCGTCCGCTCCCACAAATTGAGCCAATTTTCCTGTAGCCAAGGCGGAAACTTTATCTTGGAGAAAGCTTAGAGGAGTGAGTTTCTTGAATTGTACGGAAAAATCCCAATTATCTTCATCTGACACCCTTCAAATTCAATCTTGGCAAACTGGAGACAAGGGAATCGAAGTGGATTATGTCTCTGGAGTCACCAATACTTTAAATAGGGTAAGCTTGCCCTGGATGTGGCTGCGAGATCACTGTCAATGTAGTTCCTGTTTCACCTCTACGGCACAGAGAGAATGTGATGTGTTCATTGGCTGGGATAAATTTAGATGGGAGGAAGTCTTTGTCGATACCGATACCGCCGGGCTGATTATTCAATGGCAGGATAATCACAAAAGTTACTTTTCTTACGATTGGCTATGGAAAATGCTCAACATTGAGAACTCCGTAGCCGTCGATGAACGAACACACTGGACGAATGATTTCCCAAGTCTTGATTATCGAAATATCCTGGATACAGATATCGGATTAAGACAGTTGGTTGAATATGTCGCACAAGTCGGAGTATGTAAAGTTACGGGTGCTAAGCCGAGTCAAGCTGAAGCGGCTAAACTTATGCAGAGAATTGCCTATCTTCGGCAGAGTCATTTGGGCAATCTCGTCGAAATTAAGCCATCAAGTCATTCCGGCTATGATGAAACACATATTCATACCGAGGGAACGTTTAATTACGATCCTCCAGGGATTAAATTAGTTCAATGCCTGGACAAAAATACTTCCCCCTGCGAACTAATTTTGGTAGACGGGTTAGCGCTTGTTGACAGAATTAAACGTGAAGCACCGCAGACTCTACGTTTATTGCAAAATCATCGGGTGTCTTATCAGTACCTGAATCAGGATATTAATTTGATTGCTTCCGATTCGGTTGTCACCCTAGATCGGTATAATCGACTCAAGCGTATCCGCTATAATCGGAAAACCAAAGGTTCTTTTGCCGAGCCGGATTTGCCGAAAAAACAAGCGTTTATAGCCGCTTTTGAGCAGTTTGAGGCATGGATTGAGCAGGAATCCCAACAGCGAAAACTTAACTTGAATCCAGGAGAGATGGTGCTGTGGGATAATTGGCGTGTCTTGCATGGTGGCGGCGCGATGGATGGCACTCATCACCTTGCCGTTTGCCTGTCAAATATGGAAGATTTCCATAGTCGTCTGCGCGTAATTCAGACTAAATCCGATCAACGTCCTGTTCCCCTGGCTCGTGAAAAAAAGGGAGTTAAACCATGACAAATTTAAGCACGATTGACAAAGATTCGACGCGCCAAAATCTAATCCTCTGGACAGCTAACACATTTGCTAATGGGCTACCAACAGTCACTTTCAATGAAGTCATGACTGAATCTAGGGGATTAAAAAAATGGTTAGAAAACATTGCCTGTTATGGTTTGGGCATGGTATCAAATACTCCACACAATCGTGAGTCAACCCGCGCCCTGGTTGAAAGGGTAGCCTATATTCGGATGGATATTTTTGGCGGTTTGGCTGACTCCGATATGAGCGAACCACACGCTGATAGCGCCTATGCCAATGGATATCTTGCTGCCCACACGGATGGAACTTATGCCTACGATCCGCCGGGACTGATTTTATTTCATGTTCTGGATAGGGATTATAGTGGGGGAGAGAGCATTTTCATTGATGGCTTCTATGCGGCAGAAACTCTACGACAATTATCTCCTGACGCTTTCTCTTTGCTTACCCAGGTTGATATGCCAGGACATTACTTAGAAGTTGATACCCATTTAGAAACAAGGCAACCTCTAATTCAACTTGATCCGGAAAACCAGGTTAAGCGAATTCGATTTAATCACATGGATCGCGCCCCGTTTTACTGGGGTGAAAAAACCACACAGGTCTATGAAGCGCTTTGGGAATGGCGTAAAATTATTGATGACCTAGCCAATCAATATCGCTTTCGTCTCACACCCGGAAATGTTCTCTTGTTTGACAACTGGCGTCTTTTGCATGGACGATTAGCTTATGTAGGGGAGCGGCGCATGGTAAACTGCTATTTGAACATGGAGGACTTTGAAAGCCGACTGAGAGGACTTCGAGCAACTCTCTAAGTAGGTGGGGACAATTAATGTGAACGGTGGAGATCGTCATTCGTCATTCGTCATTTGTAAGGGTTGGAGGGGTGTTTACATAACCTAATATGGTTGAGTTTATTTCCACCAACCTACTTAGAGCGTCGGTAAGCGTAACCAAAGTTAGTGGCTCTTAAGAAGTCAAAAGCCTGCCCTCTTTCCGAAGTCAAATGACAAATAACAAATGACAAATAACAAATAACAAATGACAAATGACAAATAACAAATGACAAATGACAAATGACAGAAGAGGTTTTGCCTCAGATAATCAGGCTGGAGTCGATCCGGAAATGATGAAGGCTATATTAGCTGCTAATCAGGGACACGCTTATGCCTATGGCGAAGATGAATGGACACAGTTAGCGATAGAAGAATTCCACAAGCATTTTGGTGCGGATTGTCAGGTATTTTTTACCTTCGGGGGTACGGGTGCCAATGTATTCGCTTTGGCTTGTTTGTGTCGCTCGTTTGAAGCGATATTATGTTCTCGTGATGCCCATTTATACCATAGTGAATGTGGGGCTGTGGAGAATTTCATTGGTAGTAAAGTCGTTCCGATTGAAACGGCTGATGGGCGTTTAGATATTCAAGCGATCAACGGTTATTTGTCTTGGCAAAACGATGTTCATGCTTCTATCCCGCGTGTGATATCTATAACTCAGTCTACGGAATTGGGAACGGTGTATCGCCCCGATGAGATTTTAGCGTTAGTAGAATATGCCCATCAGCACGGTATGACTGTTCATATGGATGGTACACGTTTGGTTAATGCCGCCGCTTTACTGAATTGTTCCTTGGCGGCGCTGACGACGGAACTTGGTATCGACGCGGTATCTTTTGGCGGCACTAAAAATGGGTTTTTGATGGGAGAAGCGGTTATATTTCCTCACTCTGACGCTGCGTTGTCTCGGAATTTTTCGGCTATCTGGAAACAAAGTATGCAGATGCCTTCAAAAGCTCGATTTATCGCCGCCCAGTTTTTAGCCTTATTTAAAGATGACCACTGGTTACAAAATGCTAGCCATGAAAATAAAATGGCTCAGTATCTTGCTGAACAAGTATCTAATATTCCTGAAGTGGAAATAGTGTATCCTGTAGAGACTAATGCTGTTTTTGCTAAAATTCCACTGGATTGGATTGAACCGCTGGTCAAGGTTTGTCATTTTCATGTTTGGGATAGTTCGACTGGATTAGTCCGATGGATGACTAATTTTGATACTCAGCCTGAAGATATTGAGCGATTTGTCGGCAAGCTTTCTTCTCTTTCTCGTGTCTCGGTAATTCCTGAAAAGTCCATGATATTATAACAGAGTATGTCTGAAGAAAAAGTCAAAAATATTTCAGAAACAAGACCTTGGTTCTCGATAATTTTTGATAGCCAAAGCCCTGAGGAATTAAAAACTAAATACGATAGTTGGGCAAATACCTACGATGCAGATATAAGAGACGATTGGTCTTTTATGCCTGTTAATATAGCACGGACATTAAGTAAGCTACTTCCGAATAAAGATGCCACAATTTTAGATGCTGGTGCGGGTACGGGGTTAGTGGGTGAAGCGTTGGCACAAGCAGGATATACTAATCTAACTGCTGTAGATTTGTCAGAAAAAATGTTAGCGATCGCTGAAGACAAGCAAGTCTATCAAAGCTTGTATCAGTGTAATTTAGAAAATTCCCCTATTTTTAGCGAATCAGTAAGTTTCGATGCCATTATCGCCGCAGGGGTTTTTACCCATGCTCATGCAGGAGTTAGAGCTTTAAACAATCTATTTGGTCTTTTAAAGGAAGAAGGACTATTCTTTTTAACCATACGGGAAGACTATCGCAGTGAAATGCAGACAGCTTTAGATAAATTACCCTGGACATTAGTTAGTAAAGAGGATTTTCATATCTATGATGAAGTCAAGTTGATGTATCTTCTGGCTTTTAAAAAGGAGCGATCACAATGAAGAATAAAAGTATTCACAAATCAACTATATCTGAGCAACAAACCTTAAAATATAGAAGGTTTGTAAAAATATATGACCGAGAAGATAGATGTGATATTCCCAAATCTGCTTGGAGACCTCTGACAGACAATGCCTATTTACAAACTTGGAAAGGGGTACTTCTGGAAAAAGATCCCATGCAAATTGCAGCTTATCCGATGCTGCTTTACGAGTTGCAACCAAAGACAATTATTGAGTTGGGCGCTTTGAAGGGAGGAAGTGCAATTTGGTTAGCAGATCACTTAGAATTATTTGGTATTCAAGGTGAGGTTTACTGTGTTGATAACGATCTTTCTCAGCTTGATGAAAAAGCTAAAACCGACTCTCGAATTCATTTTATAGAAGGTGATTGCCAAGAAATTAGTGCAGTTTTACCCACAGAATTACTGTCTAAATTACCTCATCCTTGGTTAGTGATAGAGGATATTCATGACAATCTAGTTGGTATCCTCGAACATTTTCATCACAATGGTTTGCAAACTGGTGATTACTTGATTATTGAAGACACCAATAAATTTATGTGGGAAGTTTGGGATGATTGGGAAGATCAAGAATTAATTCAGCGAGGTTTGCGCAAAATGGATGACTTAAGAAGCTGGTTAATGAAGCATCAAGATGAGTATTTAATCGATACTTACTACCAGGATATGTATGGTTATAATGTTTCCAAGAATTGGAATTCTATATTAAAAAGAACTTCAATTAATGAACAAAAAATATTATTAGAACAAGAGTACAAAAAAACAGGAGCAAAAATTTTCTTGGCTTCTATGGAATATATTCATATAAAACACTTGATCAAACTTACTCAAAACCCAAGTACAATAAATGTCATGGATAAGAGTGGGTTTCTAGGACTTGAGGAGCTTAAACTTGATGAGACTAAAAAATTTATACAGGCTATTTCAGCTTATGCCTGTCCTTACTCCCGAGAAAGTGAGATCCTATTGCTTGGAATTTACTTGGAATTAAAAGGACTACCAATAGGGTATGTAATATTAAAAGGGTTTAATATGGATTTGTTAACCGCTGAAGTTGGTATGGCAATTCTAGACAAAAATTATCGAAATAAAGGATATGGAAGATTAGCCTTAAATAGAATGATTACTTATGCGTTTAATGAACTACATTTTCAAACAATTGGAGCAATGGTTTTAAGGTCAAATAAAAAAATCATTAATATCCTTAAAAAAAACGGATTTGTTATTAAGGAGACTCTATATAAATCATGGTCTATGTCTAATGGAGAATTAGTAGATATGTTATGGATGGAATTAAAGAGCAAAACATAAGCATTTCCAGAATTATAATTATTGCATTAGTTCAAACTCAGGTTAATTTTTTATTTTACAAGAGGTTTAATAACCGAAACTATTAATATGAGTATAAAAAATCCCAATCTCAGTAAATTATTTAATTCTTATCCCTGGTTTACACTTCAAACTACGCTGAGGAAGAAAATTGAAGAACATCAATTATCAAATCCTCAACAAGAATTGTATATGATGACATGGGGTGATACAACTCAGCCTTTACCATCAAAAGTTGTTGAAGCTTTAGTTGATGCTGCTACTAAGCTAGGGAATAAGTCAACTTATACTGGATATGGGGAATATCAAGGAAATATTAAACTAAGAGAAGCTATCTGCAACAATTACTATAAAAAGCGTGGAATTGACCTAAAACCAGCAGAAATTTTCGTCAGTGACGGTTCTCAACCTGCGACTTTTAGTGTTCAACAACTCTTTAGCTTAGATAATGTCATTGGATTACAATCACCAATGTTTTTTCCCTTTTCAGATGAAAATATTTTAGCAGGTAGAAAGAAAATTATCTATCTAGAGTGTAACGAGAACAATAATTTTATTCCCGAGCTTCCTACATCAAAAGTTGATATAATTTACCTATGTTTTCCTAACAATCCAACAGGTGCGGTTGCTACAAAAGAGCAACTAAAAGTCTTTGTTGATTATGCAATAAATCATAATTCAATTATTATTTTTGATGCTGTTTACAGTGTTTTTATCACAGATCCTAACATTCCCAGAACTATTTACGAAGTAGAAAACGCAACAAAATGTGCTATTGAAATTGGTAGCTTTTCCAAAATGGCTGGATTTACTGGATTAAGATTAGGTTGGTCTGTCGTTCCGTTTGATCTAACTGTTGAACACACCGTAGCAGGAGAGTTGACGGAAATGTTTAGAGTTCTTGAACATACAAGGTTTTTGGGTGCTTCTAATTTAGTACAAAAAGGAGGGATTGTCGCTTTATCACCACAGTGCCAACAAGAGTATCAAAAAATTATCAACTATTATCTGGAAAATGCTAAAATTCTCAACAAAGGTTTAGAGACTTTTGGACTTAAGTGTTTTGGTGGGAAGAATAATCCTTATATATGGGCTAAAGGAGCGGAAGGGATGAGTTCTTGGGAAGTTTTTGACCAACTCTTTTCCAAAGCTGGTATTGTTAGCGTACCTGGTAGCGTATTTGGTTCAAGTGGTGAGGGTTTCTTACGTCTAAGCACTTTTGTTAATCGAGAAGACATAGAAAAGGCAGTAGAAAAACTTTTATGTTGAGAATCAGAAATGGGACAGTCTTCTCAATCAAATTCTGGAGCCCAAACTCCCATAAGGTGAAATTAAGCTAGTTTCCAGAACATCAATAACTGCAGCAACTGCTGTTTGAATTGCCCCCGCTCCCGGAATAAAGTTTCCCAGGATCTATGCCTACGGCTATAGATTGAGTGTTTTCTTGAGTGTCAAAGGTTAACTGAATGCCAAAGCAATCTAAGTCGTTGTGTACCACTTTGGCTTTACCCTCCTTTAGCCAACGTCTAG
>NZ_JAVKBY010000104.1:0-2094 GCF_040222985.1 Coleofasciculus sp. F4-SAH-05 | reverse complement strand
GTTTTGTTTTGCTAATAAAGTGCGCGCCTCACCGATTACTGTTGATAAAAACCCGCCCGCCTCACCGATAACTGTTGAACAAAACCCGCCCGCCTCACCGATAACTGTTGAACAAAACCCGCCCGCCTCACCGATAACTATTTAACAAAACCCGCCCTCCTCACCGATAACTATTTAACAAAACCCGCCCTAATTGATAAATCTGATGACACTACCCACCTGGATTACATTTTCTCGATTACTGGGATTGCCCTTTATTCTATATGGACTGCATGATCCCACAGCTCAAACACGCTGGATTTGTCTGGCAATCTTTCTAATCGCCGCAGCTACGGATTGGTTAGATGGTTATCTGGCGCGAAAACTGGATCAAGTGACGGATTTGGGCAAATTTCTTGATCCGTTAGTGGATAAATTATTAGTTTTAGCCCCCCTTTTAGCCTTGATTGAATTAAACCAAGTTCCCGCCTGGGGTGTGTTTCTAATATTAGCGCGGGAATTAGCGATCGCGGGTTGGCGAGTGAACCCCAATTTGACCCAGGAAATTAGTGGCGCAAATAGTTGGGGCAAACTTAAAACTGTAACTCAAATTACAGCAATTGCCCTATTAATTGCACCACTTCCTCCGGTGTGGGAGATGCCATCCCTTGTCCTATTCTGGCTATCCGTTATCCTCACCCTAATTTCTGGGGGAATTTACATCTTGCCTCAACTTGCGGCTAATAGTTGGTCATCTAAGGAGAAATCAACCTCCGCTTCGTGACGCCCAGAGGCTAAGTAATCGTTTTGGAACGAATCCTTAAGCCCTGATATCAAGTCATACTCCGGTTCCCAATTGAGTTGAGTCTTGGCTTTATGGACATCCGCAAAAAAGTGTTGGGTTCGCAGGGGGAACGCTTTGCGCTTGCCAAAATCAAACTTTTTGGGATTGTAATGTAACAAGTCGAAATCCTCAGGAGATTTGCCCCCTGCCACAATACAGGCGTTTGCCAAGCCGTCAAAGGTCACATAGCGATCGCCGGATACATTATAAACTTGTCCAATCGCTTGCTGGTTCCCTAGTACCAGAGACATGGCACGGGCTAAGTCTTTACAATGCCCCAGTTGTGTGATATAGAGACCACTATTAGGGATGAGAATGGGGCGATCGCGAACGATACGGTCAAAGAACCAGGCTTCTAAGTCATTATAGTTTTGAGGTCCATAGATATAAGTTGGACGAATCGCGGTAAACGGCATTCCTTGGGCTTCTAGATACGCTTCCGTCTCATGTTTACCCTTGTGGCGACTTTTCGGATCTACAGGATCACCTTCAACATGGGGCATTTGGTCAGATTGTAAATAGACTCCCGCCGAACTCATATAGACAAAATGCTGTACTTTGTCTTTAAATATCTCGACTAGGGGTTGAGTATCACTGAGTTCCCGCCCATTATTATCAAAAATGGCATCAAACGCTTCTCCCGACAGCTTTTCCTTGAGTTGAGTCGCGTCTTTGCGATCGCAGTGAATCTGTTGTACCCCTTCGACAGGCGCTGGTTTATTACCCCGGTTGAACAGTACCACCTCATGTCCTTGTTCAACCAAGATTTTGGTTAAGTAGACTCCGATGAAGCGAGTACCACCCATGATTAAAATTCGCATGATTATCCTTTCTGTCTAATCCTGTATGGGAATTTTACAGTCATTTGTCCTTGGTTACGGGTTTGTCATCCTTCATCCAGAGTCTGTCACCTCAAAAGTCCTGATCCAAACCACCACCAGAGAATTAGTGATCGGATCGTCCTCGTTGAAGAGCGATCGCATTGTCTACAGTACCATTGCCATGACTCAAGACCACCCGAATCGCGAGGGGCTACCCCTTCAACGAAGTAAGGGGTAGGGGGATAGCGAAAAATGCGAGGGGTCAATCCCCGAAGTATTTTCAATCTCTCTCTTTCTATCTCATTCTATCCCATGTGGTGGTATAGTTTAGCCATGAAACAAGTTCTCACAATAGTTGTAAAGCTCCAACCCTCTCCTGAACAAGTTGCCTTCTTAGAGGCAACTCTTCAGGCGTTTGCGGACGCTTGTAACTACGTGAACGAAAACACA
>NZ_JAVKBY010000038.1:0-35344 GCF_040222985.1 Coleofasciculus sp. F4-SAH-05 | reverse complement strand
AACTGATAGTTTCCGTCGTCAAGGAACCGGCTATTTACAACCCGCCCAAAACCTGTATAACTGGTTAATTAAACCCATCGCCAATGAATTAGCCGACGCCAATATTGATACCTTACTCTTCTCCCTGGATGGAGGCTTACGAACTGTACCTTTGGCAGCACTTCATGACGGGGAAAACTTCCTGATTGAAACCTATAGCCTGAGTCTAATTCCCACATTCAGTCTGATGAATACCGACTACCAACCCATCCCAGACGCCAAAATCCTGGCAATGGGGGCGTCAGAGTTTGAGGAATTAAATCCCTTACCTGCTGTACCTGTAGAATTATCCACAATTACCCAACAAATGGGGACAGGTGAAGTGTTTCTCAATCAAGAGTTCACCAAACAGAACTTAATTCAACAACGCCAGGTTACTCCCTATCAAATTATCCACCTAGGAACTCATGGAAACTTTAACGAGGGAGACGCGAGTCATTCTTATGTGCAACTGTGGGACGATAAGTTGGATTTAACCGAAATGCGACAGTTAAATTGGGATAATCCGCCGGTGGAGTTATTAGTCTTATCGGCTTGTCGCACCGCAATTGGTAGTAAAGATGCCGAGTTAGGATTTGCTGGATTAGCGGTGGCGTCTGGGGTAAAAACGGCATTGGGGAGTATTTGGCAGGTGAGTGATGGGGGAACATTGGTATTAATGAGTGAGTTTTATACTCATTTGGGTGAAACTCAGATTAAAGCAGAGGCACTCAGACAGGCACAATTATCGATGCTGCGGGGAGATGTGGTGATTGAAGGGGGACAATTGCGAGGTGAGGGGGTACCGGATAATCTGATGTTACCGCCGGAGTTAGCGGAAACGTTAGACAAGGTTGATTTATCTAATCCCTACTATTGGTCAGCGTTTACCTTAATTGGCAGTCCCTGGTAATATGTAAAGCTTTTGTGTAAATAACTCAGAGTTTTGAAAATTTTCTATTATCATGGACTTAAGCGTATTGATGAAGTTTTGTATATCTACAGGATGAATAGATTAAAATCTTTTAAGTGTTTGAGTCTAGTGACCGGAGTATTCACGACAATCGGGGTAATGGGAATCGGCTGGCAACCCCCGCTACAAGCCCAGCCTGATGCAGAAAGCGTAAACACATTGACCGCCCAGGTTCCATCGCGCGATCGCGGCGCTGGCTTGCGCGGTGATGGATGCGGCGAAGCCACGATTACTCCCTTGATGTCCACCAAAGAACCCGGAGTCTATATAGCCAAACTGAACTCGCCAGTAACACTCTCCTGGCAAATACCGGAAACCAAGGTTACCACTGCCGAATTTCTCCTGGTTGATCAGAGTTGGAATCCCGTGTATCAAACAATGATTGAGGTTCCCGAAACAGGGGGTGAGATGACAATCAATCTCCCTGATGACCTGTCTATAGAAACGCAAACAGATTATTACTGGCAGTTTGCCTTAGTCTGTGATGCCAATGATCGCACCAAAGATAATGCGATCCAAGGGGCACTACAGTTTACCACCCCAGAGACGTCCACGTCCCAAAACTAAGCAGGGGGAGCAGGGGGAGCAGGGGGAGCAGGGGGAGCAATGGTACATTAGTTTATTTCCACCAACCTACTGGACTGACACAGCTAAAATGGTGGAATAGATTTGACGTTTAACCCTGAATTTCGACAGGCTCAATTGCCGCGAAGTCGAAGGGTTAAACCGGGCGCACGCCGTGCGCCCCTACAATTCTAATCCACCAATTAAGGTGTGCCACGACACTACTGGACTGACACAGCTAAAATGGTGGAATAGATATTACCATTGAATCGGGCGCACGCCATGCGCCCCTACAATTCTAATTCATCTTGCTAAGGTGTGCCACGCCACTACTTAACTTTAATCACTCATCGAACCGAGACACTTCAGGGTGGATAATTTATGAAAGAAGCCTTTATTTCTTACTCCCGGCGCAATAAGGAATTTGTATGGAAACTGCGGGAGGCATTTAAAAACGCTAATCGTGAGGTTTGGGTGGATTGGGAAGGCATTCCCCTAACCGCTGATTGGCGACAAGAAATATACCAGGGCATTGATGAGTCCAATAACATGATCTTTGTGATTAGTCCAGATTCAGTAGCATCCAAAGAGTGTGGTGTGGAAGTGGAATGCGCCCTGAAACAAAATAAGCGAATTCTGCCGATACTCTATCTGGATGTTGATCCAGACGCGATGCATCCAGAGATGAGAGAACTCCCTCAGATTGATTTTCGCGAGGGGACAAATTTTGAGCAAGCGTTTCAAGAACTGCTGCAAGCGATTGATACCAATAAAAAAGGAACCCAAGAACATACCCGCTTGTTAGTCAAAGCCTGGGAATGGGAGAAAAAAGGACGCAATAGTAGCCTATTATTACGCGGGAGTGAACTGACATCAGCAGAATATTGGCTGGTGTGGAGCTGTGCAAAAATACCCTTCCCCACAGCCTTGCATCGAGAGTATATTGGGATGAGTCGGCAATGGGCAACCCGTCAGGCAAAACGGTCGATTATTGGGGTTAGTGTGGCGCTGGGTGTGTCTACTCTCTTAGGACTTGTCGCGTTCTGGCAATATCAGCGATCGCAAAAACTCTATGTCCAAGCCCAGCAGGAACAATTAATTGTCCAAAGTACCACCTCCGACGCTTTATTTGTATCCCAACAAAAATTTCCTGCCCTCTTAGAATCCCTAGAGGCGGCTAAAACGCTGCAACAAGCCAACTGGGTTAGCCGAGATCCTCAACTTCATTCAACGATTTCCACGGCGTTACTTCAGTCTGTCTATTGGGTGAATCAATCCAACCAATTAGACGGGCATACAAATAAAGTTCGTAGCGTTAGTTTTAGCCCCGACGGTGAACGTATTGCCTCCGCCAGTAGTGACCATACGATTAAACTTTGGCAGCGAGATGGGAGTTTAATCAAAACCTTAGCAGGACATCGCGATCGCGTCCGAGAGGTCAGCTTCAGCCCTGATGGTGAAATGATTGCCTCCGCTAGCCGGGATGGGACAGTAAACCTGTGGACAAAAGATGGGGCGAAGCTACATAGCATTAATGCCCATGATAATGATATTTACCACGTCAGCTTTTCCCCCGATAGCCAAATTATTGCCTCAGCCAGCCAGGATGGGACGGTAAAACTGTGGAGTCGAGAGGGTGAACTCCTCAATTCCTTAACTGGACATAATGCCCCAATTCTCAGTGTCAGCTTCTCGGCTGACGGTCAACGCTTGGCATCGGCTAGCGCTGATCAAACCGTGAAACTCTGGACAATTGAGGGTGAAGAACTACAAACCCTGACAGGACACCAAGGAGAAGTCACAAGTGTGAGTTTTTCCGGGGATGGTCAACTCATCGCCACCGCCAGTCAGGATAAAACGGCGAAACTATGGACGATTGAGGGAGAAGAACTGCAAACGCTAACCGGTCACAAGGATGGCATCTGGCAGGTGACATTTAGCCCGGATAGTCAACGCCTTGCCACCAGTAGTAAAGACAAAACCATCAAACTCTGGGATCGGGAGGGAACCCTACTCAATACCCTCACCGGACATAGCAGTCAGGTATTTGGTGTGGATTTCAGTCCAGATGGGCAAACTCTAGCATCAGCGAGTGATGACAAAACCGTGAAACTCTGGAAACTGGACAATCCTTTAGTCAAAACCTTCCCCCGATCCGGTCGTAGTCCCAGTTTTAGCCCCAATGGGGAGTTAATCGCGATCGCATCTGGAATGGATGTTACCCTTTGGAGTCCAGAGGGCAAAAAATTGAATACTCTATCCGGACATCAAAATTGGGTAGAAAGTGTCAGTTTTTCTCCCGACGGTGAAATCATTGCCTCAGCCAGTGATGACCAAACCGTGAAACTCTGGACAAAAGACGGGAAAGAATTACAGACGCTAAACGGGCATGAGGGAATCGTCTGGACGGTACAATTTTCTCCCGATGGAGAGTATCTTGCCTCAGGGAGTCAAGATGGAACCGTAAAACTCTGGAAGCGAAACGGTGAACTGGTGCAGACTCTCGAAGGTCATCAGGATATGGTCTTAGAAGTCCGCTTCAGCCCGGATAGCCAAACCATCGTCTCCGCCAGTACCGATGGTACCGTGAAACTGTGGCGTCTAGATGGAGAGACGCGCCATGGCGCGTCTCTACAGACGATTGAGGGACATGATGCCGCCATTGGCGGTGTCAGCTTCAGCCCCGATGGTCAAATCATTGCCACCGCCAGTGATGACCAAACCGTGAAACTGTGGACAACTGAGGGCAAGTTACTTCAGACTCTGGAAGGACATCGCGATCGCGTCTATCGCGTCACCTTTCGACCCGATGGTCAGTTCCTAGCTACTGCCAGTTTAGACGGTACAGTGAAACTTTGGACGCTTGATGGCACAGAAGTCGTTACCTTGAACGGGCACCAAGCAGGCGTTGAACATCTCAGTTTCAGTTCCGGTGGCAAAACCCTGGCATCTACAGATAAAAACGACACCATGATTCTCTGGAATTTAGAGTATTTGGATGACCAATTACTCGACCATCTCATCGTAACCGGTTGTAATTGGGCAGGAGACTATCTGCAAACTAACTCACCGTCTCAAGACATTTGTACAACAGACGGCAGTTCGTAGAGACGTTGCCTGCAACGTCTCTACAGATGGGGGAGATGAGGGAATTGTCGGGGCGGGTTTTACCACTAACGTTGGCTTTGCACCCTGATATAACTCGCGCCCGCCCCAACGGATTACCTGTATTCTGTAACAAAGGACGAATGACGAATGACCAAGGACGAATGACCAAGGACGAATAACAAAACATGGCTGACATTTTTATTTCCTACTCCTCCCCAGATAAAGAGGCAATTCAGAGAATCTGTGATGCCCTGAACCAAGAGAACCGAAACATTTGGATTAACTGGCAAGAAAATCCTCTAACGCAGACTGAACCAGAAATAGAAGCCGCCCACACCTGTATTTTTTTTATTAGTCCCCACGCCATTCAATCGGAACGCTGTACTCAAGAACTGGAGTACGCGATTCAACGCTGCAAACGCATTATCCCAATTGTGCTGCGGGATGATCAACTCCAAGGCGTACATCCAGAATTAGCTAGGCTAAACTGGGTATTCTTCCGCGAAACCGATAATTTTAATGGGTCATTGGAGTCCCTTCTCAAAACCCTAGATACCGATTTAGACCATATTAAGAAACATACCCGCTGGCAACAACTGGCGAAAGAGTGGGATAAGAAACAACGCAATAACCACCTTTTACTCCGAGGAAGTGAACTCGAAGCTGCCGAACAATGGTTGACAACCAATGCGGAAATCGAACCCAAACCCACCCAACTTCAACGAGAGTATATTGATGCAGGACGAAAAGCCAGAACCCGTGGTCAAAGACGACTCTTGGCTGGCGTTAGTGTGGCGTTAGGCGCTTCGGTTATTTTAGGCGGAGTGGCATTCGGGCAATATTTAAGAGCAGAACGACTGCGGATGCTTGCCCTAACCGGGCAGATTATTAGCCACAGTAAAACAGCAGAAGCTTTGTTTGCTTCCGGTCAAGGCTTTGAAGCCCAATTAGAAGCCCTGAAAGCGGGTCATAAACTGCAAACCGCGAACTGGACTCGTAATGATCCGTCATTAAACGCCACCGTAATCACCGCCCTCCATCACAGCTTGGCTTGGGGTAGAGAACGCAACCAATTAGAGGGTCATACGGACAGAGTATGGGATGTCAGTTATAGTCCCGATGGTGAATGGATTGCTACGGCGAGTAATGACCAAACCGTAAAACTTTGGCGTCCAGATGGTACTTTAGTTCGTACCCTCACCGGACACAATCAGCAAGTCCGGGGCGTAAGTTTCTCTCCAGATGGGCAAACCCTTGCCAGTGGCAGTTTAGATGGGACGGTTAACCTGTGGAATCAAGAGGGAACCGTGATTAAAACCATCGCCGCCCATGATAATGCTGTCAATAGCGTCAGGTTTAGCCCCGATGGTGAACTCCTCGCCACCGCTAGTGATGACCAAACTGTGAAACTTTGGCAGCTAGATGGCAGGTTGGTGGGTACTCTAGAAGGACATCAGGGTCAAGTGTATGGCGTCAGTTTTAGCCCTGATGGTGAAACCTTGGCGACAGCGAGTTGGGATGGTACAGTCAAGGTTTGGACAATAGAGGGTGAAGAACTGTTAACCCTGACGGGTCATGACGCTGGCGTTACCGGGGTTAGCTTTAGTCCAGATGGGCAACTCATTGCCTCAAGTGGTGCAGACAATACAATCAAACTCTGGAGTCAAGACGGCAGGCTGATTGCCACGCTCAGGGGACATGATAGCCTAATCAATAGCGTGGTTTGGAGTCCCGATGGACAAACTCTCGCCTCCAGTAGTGATGACCAAACCGTGAAACTCTGGCGTTTAGATGTAGAGACGTTGCATGCAACGTCTCTACAACAGACGCTGACTGGACATCAGGGTGCGGTTTATGGGATGAGTTTTAGTCCCGATGGGCAGATGTTAGCGTCGGCGAGTTTAGATAAGAGTGTAAAACTGTGGCAACTGGGGGAACGTCAGCTTGTTGATACGCTTAAGGGACATCAGGATGCTGTTAATAGTGTCCGGTTTAGTCCCCAGGGGAATTATTTGGCATCCGCGAGTTCAGACAATACGGTGAAACTCTGGCAAAGTGATGGGAAAGAGTTAGCCAAGCTGCAAGAGAATAGCGATCGCGTCTATGATGTGAACGTTAGCCCAGATGGTGAGACGATTGTCACAGTAGGGGATGACAAACTCCTGCGTTTGTGGAACCAAGCGGGGAAACTCCTGAAGACTTTGCCAGGGGAAGAAAATCTAGAGGATGGACATCGCGATCGCATAAATCGGGTCAGTTTTTCTCCAGATGGTGAAACCATTGCCACGGCGAGTGAGGATGCGACGGTTAAATTATGGAATCGCGACGGAACGCTACTGAAAACCCTCAATGAACATCGTAGTGGCGTCAATGATATTAGTTTCTCCCCCGACGGTGAGATGATTGCTTCAGTTAGTGATGAGCTCACCGTGATTTGGGATAAAACTGGCACAGTACTCTCATCATGGCAGCCGCATGAGGAACCGATCAAAGCCGTGAGTTTTGCCCCTGACGGTGAGACAATTGCCACCGCCAGTGAGGATAAAACGGTGCAACTCTGGAATAAAGACGGTGTTTTATTAAATACGCTTGAAGGTCATGATAATCCAGTTTATGCGGTAGCATTTTCTCCTGACGGTCAAACCATTGCATCCGGAAGTTTAGACGGACAGATCAAACTCTGGCAACGTGATGGCACGCCAATTGTCACCCTTAAAGGGCATCAGGATGAAATCAGAGGGTTGAGTTTCCACCCCGATAAGCAAACGCTGGCATCTGCCAGTTTGGACAACAGCATCATTTTGTGGAATTTGGAGGATGTTAATCAAACGGTTCTGGATAATCTCCTGGTTCGCAGTTGTGACTGGGTAGGGGATTATCTGAAGACTAACCCCAATGTAACAGACCGCGATCGCGCCCTTTGCAATTAATTAGGGGCAGAAGGCAGAAGGCAGAAAGGAACCTGGCGCATGATCCTTCGCTTCGCTAGTCGAACATAATATTGTGTAGGGGCGGGTTTAGGGACTTTCTTTTGGCTAGGGATAATAACGTTTGTTCAAAACCCGCCCTGACATGACCTTTCACTTCTCGCTTCGTGAGTATAACATAAGACGAATGACAAATGACGAATGACAAATGACAAATAACCATCAACTTCTCGGACGCCCTAGAGTAGTAATATAAAGAACCGCCTCATCCGGAGGAATCCCCAAAACCTCATTCACTTGCTGATCAAAGAACCCGCCAATACCACTCACCCCCAACCTTAAATAAATCGCCGCTAAATTGAGCCGTTGTCCCAAATGTCCCGCATCCAGATGCAGGTAACGATAAGCGCGATCGCCATACTTGGCGACAGCTTTTTTCAAGTCTGCTGTGTGAAAGAGAACCACACTAGCATCCCGCCCTAACTCTTGTCCTAAGCACAAATAATGTAATTCTCGCTGAAAGTTCTTAAAGCGGATTTGCCGCAATTCTTGAGCTTTTGGGGCATAATAATAGCAGCCTTCGTCTAAACCCATCACTCCTGAAATTGCCACAAAGGTTTCAATTAAACTCAGATCCAAATAATCAGGATAAGGTTCAAATCCTTGCTCGCTGTAGTGTTGGGGTTGGTAGGTGAAATCGAGGAGCAATTTAAGTTCATCTAAGGATAGCGGCGCACCAGTATAAGCGCGAGTTGATCGCCGTTTGAGAATCGTATTTTCCAAAGCTTGAGGCGCATATCCTTCCCTGGTAACACTCCCCCATTGAATCGGTGATGTAGTCGTAGAGATTTTGGTGCAGAAGGGAAAATTATACTTGTCTTCACCTACCTTTTCCGACTCTGATTCCCCAGATGGTGGCGATTCGATTTCCTGCTTATCTGTCGGTTCAATTTGCGTCGCTTGATGCAGGTAAGCCAGCAATTCCCCATCAGGAAGTTCGGGATAGTCAAACTGCGTCGCTGACGGTAAAGCAGTAGGCTGAGAGGGGCTACTTTGTCCCTGGAGTTGATCGGCGAGGGGAACCACTGCGATCGCGCCTTCTTGTTCCGGGTTAAGATAAAGCAGATCATTCACCTTCTGATCGACAAAGCCACCAATCAGAGAGGGACGATACCCGGTTAACGCACCCGCGAGTTCAATATTGCCTAACAAATGACCCGTATCCAGAAATACTCGACGATAGGCACGGTCTTCATAGCGCCAAGCTGAACGATAAAATATAGCGGTGGTGATGATCGCCAGTTCCGTTGTCTCTAAGCTAGGATGCTGTAAACAAGCCTCTTGTAGCCCTGACCAAACCTCGCTATCCCAAAAACGCACTAGAGAATGGCTAGGACACTGATAGTTATACAGTCCTGGAGCTAGTATAGAAGTCCCCCTGGAAATTAAATAGACTTCCGCCGGATACAATCCCCCGGCTGAAGGCGCCGCCCTTAAATAAACCGGAGGTCCAATCATAGTTGCCATCTTAGCCGTTAAGCCATAGCTGCACAAGAGCAACCGTGACAACCGCCACCAACTTTTACCGGGTTCCTGGGCGAACGCCTGGGGATCTTCTTTGAGATAGGGCTTCAGGTCAATGGTCGTTCCTAGTTTATACTCTTTAAAGGGTATCGGTTGATTGTCCCAGTCTAATCGCTTATTTTTGGACGCGATCGTCTCCGGATCATATTTGGTGCGCTCGTGATAATGTTGGGCAATGGATAATTGTGGGTTTGACATAGTTTTTTTTAGGATAGTATTCGATTTGGCTTTTATCTAGAAGTTTGTTAATAAGGATGCTTCGCTTTTATTGCACGGAAGGGGGATAATTCAAAGCCTCTCTCCTTGAAGGAGAGAGGTTTGGAGAGAGGTTTTCCAGATCCCGTGAAAAGTTAAGATACAGCATGGGCGGGGTCGTTGACTTATGAGTTAATCATTTCCAACTTTGATAATAAAACATTTCTACATAGAACACCAAGCCTACTTTCATGATTATAGGATAAAAAAATATCGTCGTTTGCATACCAAGAAACCCAGTTGATTAGCCTTGATTTTGAAGACTTGACCGATACTCTCAAACCAGCTCTCTTTAATCACAAAAGATTTTATTTGTCAATCTACATCAAGGATTAAATATAAATCTTGATAATCCTTAAAAAAAAATTAGGAAAAATGTAGCTTTCGCTACAATGCCTTACCCTTAATACAGGGTTTTAATCATAAATCTATAGTGACCTTATCAGGCAGATTAAATTGGGAAGAGGAAGAAGAACCTTCCAGAGTCACAGAGCAGATGGAGAAGATTGGTAGAACAGAGTTACTAGCTCAATATGCTAAGGGTAGACGCGACTTCAGTGCGATTGATATCAGTGAGGCAGACTTATTTGAAGCGGATCTACAAGGCATTAATTTGAATGGCTCTTACTTACAAAAGAGTTATTTGCCTTACTCTAACCTCAGTCAAGCCCAACTCCAACACGCTCAACTGCAAGCAGCTGAGTTGAGCGATACTAAATTATGCCAGAGTAATCTATCTCAGGCAAATTTACAACAAGCGAATCTATCACGGGCAACATTACGTCGTGCCAATTTACGGGGTGCTAATTTAGCCTATACCAACTTGCAAGGGGCTGATTTAGGTAATGCTGATCTAAGGGATGCCAATTTGAACTATGCTAATTTAAGCGGTGCTAATTTAACTCAGGCGAATTTAAGTCAAGCTCAGTTAAAGGGAGCAATTTTTTTTCGCAGTCATAATGTTGATTTTTCTAATGCTTATGTCGATTGTTCAACTATTTATCCAGATGGACATCGACATGATTGTAAAGCATCGCCAGGAAATCAATTTCCTGGCTAAAAGCTAAAGTAAGCTAAAGCTTACTATATTTAATGTTCCCAGCCATTTTAGCCTTTTATATAAAAATATAAAAAATCAGCTTAAAAATTATAAATCATCATTAATGTAACAAATAATTGATAATGACTCCAAAGTCTCGAAGAAGTAAGGAATTAAAATTATCTATGTAGCTCATGACTAAGATCCGGTTCATTGATTTATTTGCAGGCATAGGTGGGATGCGCCTAGCCTTTGAACAAGGAGCTAACACCTTAAACTACAAAACTGAATGTGTTTTCGCAAGTGAAATCAGTCCAGAATGTCAATGGGTTTACAAAAATAATTTTAACCATGAGATATTAGGAGATATCCGAGCAATTAACCAATTACCAGCCCATGACGTTTTATTGGCAGGTTTTCCTTGTCAGTCTTTTTCCTATGCGGGTAAGAAGGCAGGATTTGGAGACACGAGAGGAACATTGTTTTTTGAAATATTGAGATTAATCGATACCTGTAAACCTCAAGCATTAATTTTTGAAAATGTTCGTGGTCTTTATAGTCATGATCAGGGTAAAACGCTACAAACAATCAAGCGTGAAATTAAAGAACGAGGCTATAGCTTTGATACATTTCTGCTAAACGCTGCTCATTTTGGATTACCGCAAAACCGGGTTCGCCTGTACATGGTCGGGATTTTAGGTGCTTCGCCAAAATTTGAGTTAGTTTCTGATGTGGGTCCGCCCGATTCCCATTCTTATAATTGTCAGCAGCTATCCTTATTTAATCCCTTGAGCAAACCTGTTGCCGTGGCTGATATATTAGAAGATAATCCTGATTCTAAATATGATTGTTCCCCGGAGTTTGTTGAAGCTCTAAAAAGTCGATTAAACAATAATTTGAATCAATTGCATGGTCGGCGGCTGATTGATTATCGTGGCGGAAATTCTCTGCACTCATGGGAACTGGGTTTACGGGGAAAATGTAGTCCGGAAGAAATTGAGTTAATGAATCGTTTTATTTTGAAGCGCCGGAATAAAGTATTCGGTCGTAATCAAGATGGTAAGTTGCTGAGTCGAGAGCAAATCGCTAGCTTTTTTAATTATCCCCATTTAGAACAAATTCTTGACTCACTCGTGGCTAAAAAATATTTACAAATTGTTGATGGTAAATACAAACCTGTATCAGGGAACTTCTCCTTTGAAGTTTACAAGTTTTTAGATCCCCGAAAAATATCAGTCACGTTGGTTGCTAGCGATGCCAATCGATTAGGAATTTATCACAATGATCGTGTTCGGAGAATCACACCGCGAGAAGCTGCACGTCTCCAGGGATTTCCCGATGAGTTTATTTTGCATAGTAACGATGATAAAGCGTACTATCAGTTAGGTAATTCTGTCAGTATCAATGTTGTGAAAGCTGTCGCCCGCGACGTTATTTTGAATACATTATCATGTCAAAGCAGAAACACATACTGGCGAGAATATATGGATAATAAAGCTAAAGTATGACAAATGACGAAGGACAAAGGACGAATGACAATCCCCGCCGTTAACTTTTATTGCACCTACCTACTTAACCATGCTTAGGTCGTCGTACCCAGTGAGAACGCAGGGGACTGAGAACGCGGTTGAGTAGGCGAATTTGTTCGGCTGTCCCCATGCAGATGAGTACATCTCCAGATAATAGGAGGGTTTCACCATTGGGTCCAGCAATCAGATTACCATCAGCGCGGCGAATTGCCAAAACTAATGCCCCGGTTTGCGATCGCAAATGAGCTTCCCGTAGGGTTTTTCCGATCAAAGGACAGCTTGAGGGGTCAATCAGAAACTCTTCCATGTAAAATGAACGATCAGCCCCGGTGATAATCCCATCTACAAAGTCCATCACCTGAGGTCTCAGGGCAGCCGATGCCATGCGCTTACCCCCGGTGATGTAGGGAGACACCACCGCATCTGCACCCGCACGCTGGAGCTTTTTCAGGGCGTCTTCAGAACTCGCCCGGGCGATGGCGCGGATTTTGGGATTGAGGGTTTTGGCAGAGAGGATGGTATACAAATTTTCTGCATCAGAGGGTAACGCCGCCACTAAACAAATTGCCTTTTCGATACTCACCGCATGTAGAGTATTATCCAAAGTAGCATCCCCTTGGACAACAATGTAACCCAACTCCCGCGCCTCTTCTACCTGATCAGCTTGAGAGTCGATCGTGACAAACGGAATCCCCTCAGCCTTAAATTCTAGGGCAATCTGACGCCCTGTACGTCCAAAGCCGCAGAGGATATAGTGGTTGGTTAAGGTATCAATCAAGCGTCGTCGTTGCCTCAGTCGAATTCCTTGTTGAAAGTAGCCTTGAATCAGGGCTTCTGTAAAGCGATTGACAATATAACCAATGGCGATAAGACCCATTAAAATCAGGGAAATGGTGAACAGACGTCCGCGATCGCCCAGAGGATTTGTCTCGCCATAGCCAACGGTTGCTAGAGTAATGATCGTCATGTAGGCAGCATCTGACCATGACCACCCCTCTACCAGTTTGTACCATAACGTACCGATGAGAGCGACTCCCAAGAGGGCAAGTCCACCACCAATCAGTTCTTTCCGCAGGCGTTGATATTTCTCTTCTAGAGTTGAGTACACGCAGATGAATGATGGATAACTGTTCCCATAATTAAGCTATTTTCACAGTAAAATAAAATTTTTGCATTGCGTCCCTGGAGTATACCCCAGAGGCACGGCAGTTAATGGAGTATTTGATTTCTGTGGAACCCCATGAAATTTTAGCCGGAATCAAAGGGTCAATCTCACCCCACAAACAGGTGAGTTTAGAGGTTTACCCGGATGAGGTGACTAAACGTCAAGCGAAACTCTTATTATCTGACGATGAACTCATCTGCTACGACGCTTCTGATCTGCTTCCTGGAGCCGTAGGCACGGGGACATTCTGGACAGGTATTATAGATTATGTTTCCGGGGAAGATTTGGATCGGATTTTGCAGACTATTGAGGCAAGTTTGTCGGAGGCAAAAGGTAAGTAGCTTGGTGGAAAAGCCTCAAACCCTTACAAATGACAAATGACAAATGACGAATGACTTAGCTTGCTTCTCAAGGGCAGCGAGTTCACCACCGTTAACTTTAATTGTTCCCACCTAACTTACCAGTTTTTAATTATCTTTAGCAATATAGTGCAATTTCATGCTTTGCTTTGTTGAAAATAACCAAAGACCACAACTCATAAAAACACCTAACCATAAAGTAAAAAACAAAGCAACAAATACCCCAATCAAAGGAGAAACAAGTAGACCCGAAATACCTGTTACAGGTTCGTCATTCCAGGTGACAGTAGAGAGTCCGAATAGGCTCAATAATCCAATCAGAATTGAAAAGGGTACTATGGAAAATAGCAGACCGAATGCTACGAGCTTAAAAGTTGTACCAATAGTCAATCTTTTTATCTCAAGTTGATGTTTCATGATTCCACGACAAAGCTGAACATCTATATACTAAGAAAAGATTGCGATTTAAGTCTATTAAAAGCCGACTTTTTCCTACATTTCCTACTCTGAACTTCTGTCAACCTGACATTGACAGCTACTCAACCTGATTTTTTCTGACTTTCTCTTCAGCCAAGACCATAACTTTTCCTATTGCACGGCTCAATAACCGGGTAGAGACTGACAAGTGAAGTAATTTTTCCCCTAATCAACCGCTCAGACAGCGAAGCGTTCCCCATGGGGTAGCGATCGCATCCCACAACCCAAAACCTGAATTCCTGGTGGGGAATGGGTTTTAGTTATGGCTTTTTCCAGGTGATATCACGTCCGGTCAAACACCCATCTTCAAAACGCCTGAACCCGTGGTTGGACTGCATGGCAATTATGGGTAATCCTCCAGACATGATCTGACTCATTCTATGAAGCCTGCCAATTGACTCCCAACTGGAGACAGAATTATGACTTCCCAAAACCTGTTAAAGCTTGCCAAGCTTGGTGATGCTAAAGCAATTGCGGCAATGATCAACCGCTCACTACGAGCCAAGCACATCATCGCCAAGGTTAATCGTCAGGAAGATTGTTTGCAAGTCTTGCTGGAATCAGCGCAAGTTCCCAGCCAAAAGGCGATGATCCCATTTATTCGTCAGGGTTTAACGAAGCTGGGCGTTGAGACGATTACAACAGTACAGGTTTATAGTCGTCAGACTGGACAAAAGTCCCCAGCTTGGAATCAAAGCTTTAGATTGGAATCCTCACCCACCCAAGCCGCAGATGTTGCGGCTGAAAATAATACATCTTCTGATGTTGAATCCCCCGTCTCAGAACCCCCAGCGGGTTCACATTTTACCAAAGTTCCTCGGCACACTACGACTGGAGGAGATAAATCCTCAAAGAATCGACCAACAAATACCTATACCCCACACCGTAATACTCAGGAAAGCCATTCTAAACCTCACAAACCCGTGAGTGGGGGTAATGCCGCCCGCGCTGGTGTGCGCTTGTCTCGCGACCATTTTAATAGAGCCTTTTTGACTCGAACTAGAACTATATTGATACTAACGGTTCTGAGCATACTAGGATTAAGTGTTATTTTTATTGCTCTCAAATTTCCAAACTCTTTGTCTGTATCATGGCGCTTTACGCAAACCATTAATACCTCAAAAACTGAAGCAAAAAGCATGTTTAATAAAGGCTTAAAACAATTACAATTAAGTCAGTATCGGGCAGCTATTGAGTCTTTAGAAAATTCCTTATTTATTTATAAAGAGATCGGCGACAAGCTAGGTGAAGCAAATTCACTCACAAATTTAGGAGAGGCTTATAATAATCTCTATCAACATGAAAAAGCGATTGAATTTTATCAACAGGCTTTACCTATCTTTCAGAAAATTGGTGATAGACAAGGTGTGGCTGGTTCTCTAATGAATTTGGGAGTAGCTTACAGGAAACTCTACCAACACGAAAAAGCGATTGAATTTTATCAACAGGCTTTACCTATCTTTCAGAAAATTGGTGATAGACAAGGTGTGGCTGGTTCTCTAATGAATTTGGGAAATGCTTACGATGATATCTCCCAACACGAAAAAGCGATTGAATTTTATCAACAGTCTTTATCTATCTTTCAGGAAATTGGTAATAGACAAGGTGAAGCCAATTCTCTCATGAATTTGGGAAATGCTTACGATGATATTTCCCAATACAACAAAGCGATTGAACTTTATCAACAGTCTTTATCTATCTTTCAGCAAATTGGCGATAGACAAGGTGAAGCCAATTCTCTCATGAATTTGGGAGTGGCTTCCCATAACCTATCTCAATACAACAAAGCGATTGAACTTTATCAACAGTCTTTACCTATCTTTCAGCAAATTGGCGATAGACGAGGTGAAGCCAATTCTCTAATGAATTTGGGGGCAACTTATGATAACCTATCTCAATACAACAAAGCGATTGAATTTTATCAGCAGGCTTTGTCTATTTTTAAAGAAATTGACGATAAATCAAGTATCGCTGATTCTCTAATGAATTTGGGAAATGCTTATGATAACCTATCTCAATACGAGAAAGCGATTGAATTTTATCAGCAGGCTTTGCCGACTTTCCAGGAAATTGGCGATAGACGAGGTGTTGCTGGTTCTCTAATGAATTTGGGAGTGGCTTACGATAACCTATCTCAATACGAGAAAGCGATTGAATTTTATCAACGGTCTTTATCTATCTTTCAGGAAATTGGTGATAGACAAAGTGAAGCTTTTACTCTCAACAATTTGGGAGTTGCTTACAGGAACCTCTCCCAATACGAGAAAGCGATTAATTTTTACCAGCAGGCTTTGCCGATTTTCCAGGAAATTAGTTATAGACGAGGTGAAGCTCTTGCTCTCAACAATTTAGGATTCGTTTACCGCGCCCTGGGACAAGAACAGAAAGCCAGGAAGTTTTTTGAGCAGTCTGAAGCTATTCAACAAGAAATAGGGATAGATTAGGATAAAGAATAGAACAATTCTTTCCCCTCACCACAATCCCCCACAGATAAATCAATCCCAGACTAATTTCTAAACCAATCACCCCCCACAGCAACCAGACGCCAGAGGGGTGAGTCGTAGGGGATTTAATTCTCATGGATGGAAATAGGTATAAATATCTTCGGCTAAACGCGAACCAATTCCCGGAACTTGAGCAAGCTGTTGTACCGATGCTTCTCGAATATAATCAATAGACCGAAAATATGCCAATAGCTGTTTTTGACGCGCAAATCCTAATCCGGGAATTTCATCTAAGCGAGAACGGCGTAACGTTTCACTGCGTTGTTTTCGATGGAAACTCACAGCAAAACGGTGCGCCTCATCTCGTAAACGCCGCAATAATTGCACCCCCGGTTGTTCTGCATCTGTGGGGAGGGGAAAGGATTCACCAGGGAGAAAAATTTCTTCCCGTTGTTTAGCTAAACTCACCACTCGGACTTTATCCAACAGGTTCATATCCTGTAATACCGCAACCACGGCGGAGAGTTGTCCTTTACCACCATCAATCATAATTAAATCGGGAAAATCATCAGAGATTCCCTGTTTTCTGGGAAGGGCGGGTAAGGTAAGGTTATCGGTTTGCGGCGAAATGGTATCTGTTAAACCCGCCCCTACGTCTTTATATTGGCGAAAACGGCGACGAATCACTTCTGCTAAACTGGCAAAATCATCGGAATGACCAATCGTTACCGTAGGATTTTTTATCTTATAATGTCGATAATGTTGCTTCGCTTGCGTCCCATTAATAAACACCACCTGAGACGCTACCGGATTAGCTCCATGAATGTGAGAAATATCATACCCTTCAATCCGATGGGGTAAATCGGGTAAATCTAAAATTGCAGCTAAATCTTGCATCGCTTGGCTATTGCGGTCAGCTAATTTCTGAGTTCGTTCTAACTCATACTTCGCATTCCGTTCCACCATTTCAATTAATTCAGCTTTGGTTTGCCGTTGGGGAACTAAAATAGTAACTTTGCGCCCTTTCCGTTCACTTAACCAATCTGCCAATAAGTCTGTATCTGTTAACTCATGCTGGACTAAAATTTCACTGGGAATTTCTACAGCGTCAACGGTTTGATAATGATCTTCTAATACCCGTTGTAAAATTGCCCCTAGTTCAATTCCCCCTGATGGAACTTCAGCGAAAAATCCCAACCGCCCCACCAACCGACCGGCACGAATCTGGAATAATTGAATACAAGCCTGATTAGCATCTGCTGCGAGCGCGATCGCATCCCGTGATACGGTATCATCGGGTAGGGCGACTTTTTGGTCAGCACTGAGGGCGTTCAACCCTTTAATCTGATCCCGAATTTTCGCCGCTAACTCAAAGTTCAGCGATTCCGATGCTTGTTCCATAGTCTGAGTTAGGATATCAATCAGTTCCCCCGTTCGCCCCTGAAACACCATCGCTATTTTTTGCACGGTATGGCGATACTCCTGCGGTGAAACAAGCTGTTGACAAACCCCAGGACAACGCCCAATATCATAGTTAAGACAGGGACGGTCTTTAAACAGGGGACGAGGGCGCTGACGTTGGGGGAAAATCTGCTTGAGTAGGTGTAATGTACTTCGCAGTAACCCGACATCCACATAAGGACCATAATAGCGATCCTTTTCTTTTCTCAGGTTACGCTTGCGGGTAATAAAGATACGCGGATAGTCTTCTGACCAAGTAATACAAATATACGGATATTTCTTATCATCTTTGAGCAGCACATTGAAATACGGCTGATGCTGCTTGACTAAATTCGCTTCTAATGCTAGGGCTTCCGCTTCCGTATCAGTAACAATAAACTCAATCTCCGCCACCTGACGCACCATCATGGCGATACGGGGACTCAGGGGTTGGGTGTTACGGAAATAGGAACGAACGCGCGATCGCAGCTTCTTTGATTTACCAATATAGAGGATGCGATCGCTCCCGTCACGCATTAAATAAACCCCAGGTTCAGCCGGGATTTCTTTCAGGCGACGTTCTAGGCGATCGGGATTATTGACTAGAGGGGTTACTTTAGCCGAGGATATCACAGATACTGATCATCTCGCTTACTCATCTTATCTCTATCATAAAACCTTTTTGTAATTCATGATACCTGGAACATTTCATTAGGACAAGAGGTCAAAGGGGAAGTCTGACAATTCAAAGGCTTCATCTTTTAAGATCTTGTCACAACTATTAGGAGTTTTCTCAATGAAAAAACTACTCATGATTGCCGCCAGCCTATTTATCATATCAGCAGAATCGGCTCAAGCTTGTAGTTGTATGCGAGCTACCCCTGAGCAACATTTTGAATCCGCCAATGCTGTCTTTTCGGGTCGAGTTGTTAATGTGTTCACTCCCCGGCGAACTAGCCAACGTCGCCAACTCTCCTTCCCGCAAAAACGAGTCATGTTTGAAGTGTCCGACGTGTGGAAAGGACAAGAAAGACGCCGATTAATGGTGATGACATCCGATTCCAGTGCGAGTTGCGGTTTCAATTTTACTGAAGGAAAATCTTACCTCGTCTATGCCTCACGTTCAGATAATCGCTTAACCACATCCCTGTGTAGTGGCACAAAACTATTAAGCCAAGCCCAAGAGGATTTAAGGATGTTAGAAGACCAAGAAACCCCATCCAATACTGTTGCGTTTGAAACCTTAGAAAAAAGCTGGAATAGTGGAATAGCAGAACCCTTTGAGACAATAATTCGCGATCAAGGGACATGGGAGCAATTTTTTGGGAATCTTCATTCAATTGATATACCAACGCCATCTTCTCTCAATGTTGATTTTACTGAAAACATGGTGATTGGAATTGGACTAGGGAATCAACCCAGTGGTGGCTATAGTATTGAAATTAAAGATATCGTGATTAAGGATGGTAAGCTAGTGATTAACGCTGTAGAACAGCAACCAGGACAAAACTGTCTTACAACAATGGCAATCACTCAACCGTATCACTTAGTTACGGTAGAAAAATCCGATTTACCGAAAAATTAATTGGGTCTAAAGCCTCCCCCTTTTAGGGAATTTTAAGATAAATACGCTACCGTATTAGTATGAATTGCCGATATCAATTCAGAATCTATCCCACCCCTGGTCAGCGTCAATCATTGGCGCGGCTATTTGGGTGCGTGCGGGTAGTCTGGAATGATGCTCTTTTCTTGTGCAAGCAATCGGGTAAGCTACCTGGCAGCAGTGAACTCCAAAAGCTGTGCATCACTCAGGCTAAGAAAACTGAGGCTAGGGAGTGGTTAGGGCAAGTATCAGCTATTCCTCTACAGCAATCGGTTGCTGACTTAGGGGTAGCATTTAAAAACTTTTTCCAGTCCCGGTCAGGTAAGCGCAAAGGGAAAAAGGTAAACCCGCCACGATTTAAGCGGCGAGAATACCGTCAGACGGCGCGGTTTACTAGGGGTGGATTCAGGGTTAAGGCGTCCAAGGTCTACCTAGCCAAGATTGGCAATCTAAAGGTCAAGTGGTCACGTCCCTTGCCATCGGTTCCTAGTTCTGTAACGGTGATTAAAGATTGCGCCGGTCGGTACTTTCTCAGTTTCGTGGTTGAGGTGGAAGCAGAGATAAAGCAGCCCTTGAACCCATCCATAGGGGTTGATTTGGGGTTGAAAACGTTTGCGAGTTGCAGCAACGGGGAAAAATTTGATAGCCCGGATTATTCCCGCATCTACCGCAAACTAAAGCGTTGCCTCCGGCGGCTAGCCAAACGCGAACGGGGTAGCAAGCGGCGAGAGCGGATGCGGGTTAAAGTTGCCAAGCTCAATGCCCAAATCCGGGATAAGCGTAAAGACTTTCTGCACAAGTTATCCACCAAGGTAGTTAACGATAACCAAGTGATTGCCTTGGAGGATTTGAATGTTAGCGGTATGCTCAAAAACCGCAAATTATCACGGGCAATATCTCAAGCTGGATGGTATGAATTCCGGTCATTGTGCGAGGGCAAAGCCAACAAGCACAACCGGGATTTTCGGGTCATCAGCCGATGGGAGCCTACCAGTCAGGTTTGCTCAGATTGCGGCTACCGATGGGGCAAAATAGACCTGTCAGTGCGGTCTATCCTGTGCATTAATTGCGGTGCTGAACACGACCGGGATGATAACGCCTCGGTCAACATAGAACAAGTCGGGGTCGGGCAGACCCACGACTATAAACGGACGGGGAGTGCGTGTAAGACCTCATCTGAGGCAGTGTGCGTTGAGCCGTCAACCCACCGAAAATACATTCAGTTAAACCTGTTTGATTGGTAGGAATCACCGTCCTTTTAGGTCGGTGAGGATGTCAACCGTTGAATTTAACCGTCAAACTGAAATCGTGAACTGTGAGTAACGTCAAGAAAGGGAACCAGCAACGAGATTGAAATTCCATTTCAGGAAAGATGCGATCGCACCTTTTGCCACGGTGATTGAAATTGTGGCGACACAGATGCAGTATTCAAGCCGACATGATAGTATGAGTTAAGCGATCGAGGCGTTCGGAATAACTTTTCATCACATTGAGCGCAAACATAGGTGTTTCCTGAACCGCAAACAGGAATCGCTGCTGATCCAGAAATGCCAAAGTACAATCTGTTTTCGCGATCGCGCTATAGGTTCTGTCGTCTACTCCAATCAATGTTCCGGTACCAAACACCTCACCCTTGCCGATGGTTTCCACAATCTTACCATTGACAGAGATGTTGACTTCTCCCTCCAATATGCCATACATATAGTTTGCTGGATCACCTTCTTGGAAAATGACCTGATCGGCAGAAAATGTCTTAGGTTCAGCCTGTTGTTGTAAGATGCTGACTGTGTTTGCGGGTTCTAACATGGTCTGTATGCCAGATCATTTGATGTTTTGAGAATATACCGCAAGCGGACAAAAAACAAGATCTAGCCAAAGGCAGAAGACATGGTGTGTAGGGGCGGGTTTCACTATTATCGTTTCGGTTGTACCCAGATGTGACTCAACCCGCCCTGACGCAGGTTTATCTCGCTTCTACTAACAAAGTCTGATACGCCGCCTCAATTCGTTCCACTTCCGATGACACATCTGTCTCTAATGTCTTCAACCGCTCTAATTCCGTCCCTTGATTAATCTCATGCGACTCTTTTTGGGCGATTAAATTATCTAACTCTGACTGGCGAGCATTAATATCATCATTCATCCGTTCCGTCACTTCTCGCTCATAAACATCAAAGCATTCTTTCACCGCATCGTGAATCGGTTGCCATTGTTCTCGTGCGACTTGAGGCAAATATTTAACTAACTCTTTCTTCGCCGCTTTCACCAACTCCTTCCGCGCTTGATCCGCTTGCACAACCCCAACGCCTAACCCCAATAACGCCAATCCCACGGGTCCCAAAACCACCCCTGACACCGCTGTAATCATCGCCCCAACACCCATCACCGTAATAAAATTAAGGGCGATATTTTTCCAATCAAACCCCGCCCCTGCCATGGCTACTCCAGCAATATTTCCTCTTGCCAAGGAAAAGAGTCCCGCTGCCCATTTTGCCCAAGCGGGAGCATTATCTTCTGGGCTTGTACCAATCACCGGAGAGATGCCTTGTCCGGTTAACTTTTCGGTAATTTTATCCGTCACCTTGGTATAAGATGCACCATAACTTGCTGCACTTTTGGATAACTGCAAAAACGCACTATCCATTTCTTTTTCAGCGATTAGACTCCAGGCAGATAATTTATCATTTATATACCGCTCAAATGCCTGTTGCAGTCCAGCTTCAAAGGCTTCGCGTCTCCCTTTGTTCAAAAAATCCATAAATCGCAAATCGGGCTGATACTGCATGAAATCAGCTTCAAACGTATTTCCCAAGTTTAAAGTGTATGTGCGGAAGGAATCAGCCACCGCTTTTGCCTTACTATCCCGTACCGATTTGATTTCAGCTTGGAACTGCTGACAGATATCATTCAGCTTCTTGAATTCGGGTTCTACGGAATTAATCCGCTCTTTTAACTCCTTAACATCCTGTTCCAGCAACGGAATTCGCCGTTCAATCGCTTCCCGCACATGACTATACCCTTGACGCGCTAAGGTTCTGGCTTGACGGAATTCAGCCACGGCGCGTTCGCTGGTCAAAAATGTACTTAATGCACCCAAAAACTCTGGAAATCCGGTTCCTTCTAGAGACGCCGTTGGCTGCTTGACTCGTAACCGCAGCGCTTTAATCGCGGAAATCTCAAACACTCGTTCATCATAAATATCATGCCCATCAACTTGACAGTAATCGGCTAAGTTAGCTCGAAATACACGCCGCACTTTATCTTCCGATTCTTCGAGTTCTTCGGTATCATCTGGATCAATCAAACTTTCGCGAATCTGATCCCAAGCATTAATTAAAAAGAAAACCGATAATCCTCGATCCTTAATGTAGTTTTCTAAATAACGGCGTTCAGCCAAGGTACAAGGCTGAGTTGCTCGCAGTACAAATAAAATTGCATGGCAATTATTGATATATCCCAGCGATAACTCGTTCCGGGCTTCGGTATCATTAAGTCCAGGGCTATCGACAATTTCTATACCTTTTTGTAATAACGGTAAGGGATAGTCCACGACAGCATAATCAACATTAGGAAATGCCTGTTTTTTCTGTTGTTCCAGTTGCTTGGCTTCGGCGGGGTCAATCGTGTAGCGCCGCTTAAAACTTTTAAAGTCAACATCTTCTGGGGGTGTGCCATCATTAAAATGAACGGTAACTTTTTTTTCTGTCCCATACCGCAAAACGGTTAATAAGGCGGTACAGGGATTCACATCGGAGGGTAATAAGTTCTCGCCAATTAAGGCATTTAGAAACGTACTTTTGCCCCGTTTCATATCGCCCAAAACCAGTAATCTGAATACACCTTGTTGTAAATTTTTCCTGGCTCGGCTTAAATCATCAATATCCCGTTCTAACCCCAAACTGCCAGAGGTATCCTTTCCCCTGGTTTCCCCTTGTTCCAGGGTTTGAGCGATTTCACCCAGACTGGTGGCGACTTGCGATCGCACTTTAGCAACTCGCTCTAAATTATTCAGGAAACTGTCTGTTTCTATTTTGTAACTCATTGTTTATTTATTCCGTAAGCATTCGTTTTATTCTGTAGAGACGTTGCATGCAACGTCTCTACAAATAGGTGGGCAATACCCACCCTACCATGCGCTTAAATTTCACCCGGTACTAACAATAACTCCTCATACACAGATTCAACCTGCCGACATTCAGCTAAAATATCAGCATCTAAACCTCTCAACCGTTTTAACTCAGTTTGCCGATTAATCTCACGAGATTCTTTTTGCTCCAGCAAGTTATCTAACTCGGCTTGACGGGATTTAATATCATCATTAAGGCGTTGAATTACTTCCCGTTCGTAACTATCAAAACAATCTTTCACCGCTTGACGAATCGGTTCTTGCTGTTCCCGGCTCAGTTGCGGTAAATATTTCACAAACTCTTTTTTCGTCACTTTAATCACCTCTTGGCGGGCTTGTTCGGCTTGCAGTGCGCCCACACCCAAACCCATCAACGCTAATCCAATAGGATTCCAAAACGTCAGCCCCGTAAAAATTAATAAAAAGCTGCTAATTCCAATTACCGCTAACCAATTCACCAGGATATTTTGCCAAGTAAACCCAGCCGCCGCTAACGCCACACCCGCCACATTTCCCGACGCTAAGGAGAAAAACCCCATCGCCCATTTTGCCCAAGTGGGTGACTCTTCCCCTGCATCAACCCGAACTCCCGGCGGTATCGTTTGTCCAATTAACTTCTCAGTCATGGAATCAACAATTTGATTATAGGTTGCGCCATAGTTAGCAGCACTTTGGGCAAGTTGGGAAAACCCCTCTTGTAAATACTCCTCCGCCGTGCGTTCCCACTCGGCTAATTTATCCTGAATATACTGCTCAAACGCTTGCTTTAATGCCGCATTAAACGCCTCCCGTCTCTCCGCTTGCAAGAACTCCAGAAAGTCAATTGTCGGCTGATAGCGTAAGAAATCAGATTCAAATGTCTTTTCTAAGTTCAGCACATAAGTGCGAAACGAATCCGCCACCGCTTTAACTTTTGTATCCCGCATCGTCCGAATTTCATCCTGGAATTGATCGCGGATTTGGGTCAATTGCTCAAACTCCGGTTCAACCCCCTGAATCCGTTGTTTTAATTCCTGAATATCTTGGTCGAGTAAGGGAATTCGTCGTTCAATCGCTTCGTGAGTGCGGCTATAAACTTGACGCGCCAACGTTCTCGCTTGGCGTAATTGTGCCACGGCGCGTTCTTGGGTCAAAAAGGTATTCAGCGCTCCTAAAAATGCTGGGAATCCTGTTCCTTCTAGGGAATCCTCTACATCTTTCACCCGCCGCCGCAGTGCTTCCAGGGAGGAAAGCTCAAACACTCGTTCCTCATAGCGATTTTGTCCATCTTTTTGACAATAGTCAGCCAGATAGGTTTGGAATACGGTGCGTAACCGATTTTGTGCTTCTTCGAGTTCATCGGGATCATCCGGATCAATCAATCCTTTGCCGATTTCATCCCAAGCGTTAATTAGAAAGAAAACAGTTAATCCGCGCCCTTTAATGTAATTTTCTAAATAACGGCGTTCTTCTAGGGTACAAGGCTGCATCGCCCTGAATAAAAACAAGATAGCGTGGCAGTTGTGGATATAGTTGAGTGATAATTCATTCCGGGCTTCGGTATCGTTCAGCCCTGGACTATCAACAATTTCGATACCTTTTTCTAAGAGGGGTAATGGGTATTCGACAACGGCATAGTCAACGTCGGGAAATGCCGAGGTTTTCTCCGCTTCCAGGCGTTTGGCTTCCGTGGGATCGATGGTATAGTTTTGCTTAAAACTGGCAAAATCGAGGGATTCTGGCGGTTTATCCCCTTTAAAATAAACCGTGACTTTTTTTTGCGTTCCGTAGCGCAAAACTGTCAGCAGCGCTGTACAAGGATTCACATCGGCTGGCAATAAGTTCTCACCGATTAAGGCATTGAGGAACGTACTTTTACCTCGTTTCAAGTCTCCCAATACCAGTAGCCGAAATAAACCCTTCTGCAAATTGTCGCTGGCAATCTGGATATCTTCGCTTTCCCGTTCTAGACTCAATTTGCCAGAGGTTTCTTCAGCGTCCAATTCGGCTTGGTTTAGCCGTTTGGCAATTTGACTCAGATGCGTCGCCGCTTGATGGCGCACTCTCACCACTCGCTCCAAATCCCTGAGTAAGCTGGTATTATCTGCGGTATAGCTCATAGTTTTTTCTGATTCACGCTTTGGGTGAGATGAAGGAAGGTTTGAGTGTGTAGGGGTGGGTTTGACCGATAACGTTCAGGAGAAAACCTCTAACTTAACTAAACCCGCCCCGATCAAATGCAAGAGTTAAATTCCCTGTTCTCTGTTCCCTAAGACTTCTTATCGCCTTCGAGGAAAATCTTATAGCCAATAAAGCCAATAACGCCGATAATCATAATCGTCGCGATCGCAGCACTCACCCGTACAACCAGAACAGCCGCCACGACAAAGGCTAAGAACTTACCAAACATCACTAGCTTTCTCCCCCACCGTTGCAGCTTTCCTTCCGGTTGCTCATGCTTAACGGTTTGGTAGAGAGGAGGTTGATTAATTTCCGCTTCCAGTTCGCGTAGTCGGAGTTCTCGCTCTCGTTGGATCAGGTCGTGTTCCCGGCGCTGAAGCTCCCGGTCTTCATTATTGGGAGAAGTCATGTCAGTTCATCCTAGTCTGAGATCGATCACAATAGGTTATGAAAAGGTTAAAACTTTTTAGCAATTCACCATAAATTTTCTCTTACTTTAACCTTAGAGCCTCAGCATCTGCTAGATCTGGTTAAAAAACTTTAGGGCAAACTCCCTACACCAGCTTCCCCACCCTCCAGCACTATTCTTGTTGGGTTGGCTGATGTTCAGCATCAACCAGGGTTTCTTTAGATTGATCGAGCATACCCTTACCAGAAGACGTGCGCTTTTTGGCATTAGTTGACGATTCTACATGACGGATGTCGTCATGCAGATGAATCTGAATTTTCGGTCCGGAACTAGCTAAACGGATAATCATCCCATCCACAACAGACATCTGGGTAATGCGTTTTTCATCGATATAGGTTCCGTTAGCACCTAAGCTGATAATTCGCCAACCTGAACCATTCCGCCGAAGTTCAACATGGTGACGTGAAACGACGGCGCTGTATAAAATGACATCATTATCCGTAGACCGCCCAATCCGAATCACCGATTCCGATTTAAACGGCCAACTTTGAACAGGTACAGACTGGAGAGGATGCAGCAGGGTCAGAGTAATCACCGGTGTTACATCATTCAAAAACGTGGGTCCTTTCGACTGACTGAATACTTCTAGAGATTCCCATGAGTCTAGGAACTGAATTTAACAGGTTTTCCTTAAGGGATACCATCGATCAACCCTAACTATTTGTCAATGGTTAGGAGTCAACACGGTAAAAGATTTTTCCGGAAATATTATAGAAGTTACCTGTAAATCAGGCTTTTATTATTAACCCCCCTCAGTTTCAGTACATAGTCAAGGGACTTAGGACACTTGGAACAAAAACGTTACCATGTCCCCTTTGCCTAGGCTAATGCGATCGCCTTTGCGTAAGCGATGGCGATCACCTTTCGGTAACGGGGTATGGTTGATGTATGTGCCATTGGCGCTGCCCACATCTTCAAGATAGTAGGTATCTCCCTCGACGCGAATATCTGCATGAACTCGCGAAACAATCTCAGAATTCGGAAAGCCAGACACATCAATATCAGGGGGAATCTGATCGTTGGGTTTACCGATATGAATCACACTGATATGAGAGGGGAGTTCTATATTGGTCTGGGTTTGTAGATGGAGCAGATAAACAGACTGCACCTGCAACTGCGTGACACTACCTGGCGTTGGTGTCGCTACAGGGGGTGGGGGGGGTGCTGTTTCCGGCTCCGGTGGGGCTGGCTTTTCTTCTTCTTCTGTTGTCGTTCCGGATTGACCCACCTGGGTAACGGGTAGCTCAGGAGGGGGATCAGGTTGCGGGTCAGGTATGGGTGATTGGGAACTCATTGAAAGAGGCTCGGGTTCAATTAGAGGGTCAGGGGGGTCTAAATCGGGTACATCGGGAACCGACACTGGAGCTGGTGTATCTGGGCTTCCCGTTGAGCCACTGGCTTTCAGGTTAAAACCACATTGACCGCAGAAGCTAGCGTCTGTTTGAACTGTTGTACCACAGTTGGGACAACTCATGCTTGCCGGTAAAGGCGTATAGCAGGCTTCGCATTGAGTCGCACCGTCTGGATTTTGGTGATTGCAGTTAGGGCAAACAATCATAAGCTATTCAAGATTCACGCATTCAAAATTAGCAACAAAAGCGGTTTGACAAAGAATTGTTGTAGAGACGTTGCATGCAACGTCTCTACTGAGGGCAAAACCGCCGAAATCCTTCGAGTCAGCATCAGCCTTCCTCCTTCATCAAAACACAGTTAACCGTTCTACCTTAATAACTTGTTACATCAGGCTCACGGGTTCTCTGTCGTGGAAATGAGCATTAGCCTTTCACAGCTTGACCTGCTTGCTGATCTAAAAGCCACCATAATTCGCCTTGAGGCTGAATGAACCGCGCCGGATAGGTCAAAGGGTCAGCTTCATCGGCAAAGATTTGAGCCAACGCCGATTGCTTTCCCGCTCCCGCGACGAGAAACATCACGCAATGGGCTTGGTTAATCAAGGGTACAGTAAAAGTAATCCGAGGTTGACCCTCTTTATTGCCCACACTCACCCGGCGATCGCAAACCTGTAGCGCTTGGGTATGCGGAAATAAAGATGCCGTATGGGCGTCGTCACCAATGCCCAATAAGATCAGATCAAATTGGGGAAACTCGTCGGCGGCTACACCAAAGAACTTTCCCAGTTGAGTATCATGCTTCAAGGCGTCTGCTTCCGGAGACTCACCGTCTGTGGGAATTGGGTGAATATTCGTGGGTGGGATATCAACGTGATCCAACCAAGCCTGACGCGCCATCGCTTGATTGCTATCCTGGTGATCGGCTGGGACATAGCGTTCATCACCCCAAAAGATGTGCAGTTTATGCCAGGGGAGATTCTGGGTGGCTAGAGCTTCGTATAAAGGCTTGGGTGTACCGCCCCCCGCTAAAGCCAGGGTACAGCGCCCTGAGCGTTGGATTGCCTCCTGTATCTTTGTTAGGACAACATCACGCGATCGCTCAATCAGCGCGGCTTGATCAGGCAAAACTTCGACAATTTTCTTCATCAATCTGTGATCCTCCTCCTCAACAGGTTACTTGGTCTAGCCGACCATTTCATTAGATAATTGCAGTAGACCCCTAGGGTAATCATTCAAATATCCATGAGTTACTATGAGCAAGTCATACATGAACCCTAATTGTCCCATACAGTATGGGGTACACTCGGTTCTAGGGTAAAAATTTCCACTACCCCCCCTTAGGTCTGGGTTTGTCTAAAAGGTGGAGATCTTGCTAGTAGTGGTATCGTTGGCACTAAAACAGGTTTTGCAGGTTCCTGGGTTTTTCACCATTAAAAACCTGCTTGTAAACCATAGTGGGCGCGATTTCGGACCCAACGTAAGACGATGGGGTATCCGTCGCGGAATCAGGATGAAAAGTAGTACTATGTATTCTTCGTTCGCGGGTTTAGCACTTAAAATAGTCGGACTGATCATGATCCTATCGTCCCTGTTGGATTATCTGATCCTGATTATTCCCTCTCCTGGTGTTAGCCCCCTTCAGAATGAATGGCAGCTTAATTTAACCACCCAGCTTGTTGATCGAGGTGTTATCCCGATGGTGGGAATTGCCTTTTTGATAGCAGGATATTGGATCAGCAATAACAGTGGTGGCTCATTACCGGAGCGAAAATCCTCAATCACTGACTTGAGATTTTGGGCATTTTTACTCTCCAGCCTATTGGGTTTACTGTTCCTGTTGCTTGTCCCCTTGCACTTTAACAATGTTCGCATCCAAAGCAATCAAGCGATAGAACAGATTACTCAGCAAGCCCAGCAAGCTGAAACCCAACTGGAAACGCAAGTTCAGCAAATTGATACTCTGCTTCAAGATCCACAACAGCTAGAACGACTAGACCAAGCCATTGAAAGCGGTCAAGCTCAAGGAGAGCAACTCCAGCGACTCCAGGCACTCCGAGAACAATTGCAGGCGCTCAAAACAGATCCCGAAGCGATCGCTCAAAGAACAGAGCAAGCTCAGACTCAAATCCGGGGTCGTAAACAAGAACTTGAGCAACGCGCCCAAACTGAGGCATTAAAAAGAGGTATCCGCATCGGTTTAAGCAGCTTACTGTTAGCCATTGGCTACAGCATCATTGGCTGGATGGGATTGCGGAACTTGAACAGTTAATCTTCAAGTTATTGCTATGCGAGCAACAGGCAAAAAGGTTTGATAACAGTCTCTAAATTGTCAGTTGATCGAGATTTACGATTCAAAGAAGATACACAGAAGCTTCCTAATCACCCATTCCGAGATAACAAATAACCTCTATTCGAGCCAGTTGCCAACTGCTGTAGGTAATCCCCAGTTCTGCTTTTATGTGTCATCGGTTACGATTGGCATTGAGGCGGATTGGGGTTCTCAATTTGACCAAACCGCTTTAGCTAGACTCATTTTTTTACAACCTTTGACATGTTCTCGATTTATATCCTCACCTACAACGAAGAACGAGATATTGAAGCGTGCATTCAGTCAGCGCGGCTGTCGGATGACATCATTTTGGTGGATTCATGTAGTAGCGATCGCACGGTAGAACTTGCCCAAGGCTATCCTGTGCGAGTTGTATCTCATGCCTTTGAAAGTCATGGGCGTCAGCGTACTTGGATGCTGGAGAACGTCTCCACTAAGTATGAATGGGCTTACATCCTAGAAGCCGATGAACGGATGACCCCAGCCCTATTTGCTGAATGCCTAGAGGCGATCAAGGACAACCAGTACGTAGGATATTATGTCGCTGAACGGGTCATGTTCATGAATCAATGGATTCGTCACTGTACTCAGTATCCCCGTTACCAACTTCGTTTACTGCGAAAAGGTCAAGTCTGGTTTACCGATTATGGTCATACTGAACGGGAAGTTTCTCAGGGTTCTATCGGCTTTTTGAAAGAAACCTACCCGCACTATACCTGTAGTAAGGGGTTTACGCGCTGGATTGAAAAACACAACCGCTACTCCACCGATGAAGCCCGGGAAACCTTACGCCAACTTGAACAAGGCACCGTCAACTGGGGGAATTTGCTGCTGGGGCGATCAGAAGTAGAACGGCGTCATGCCCTCAAAGATCTGTCGTTACGCTTGCCCTTTCGTCCATTACTACGCTTTCTCTATATGTACATTTTCCTCGGAGGCTTCCTGGATGGACGTGCTGGCTTTACCTGGTGTACCTTACAGGCATTTTATGAATATCTAATTACCCTCAAGGTTTGGGAACTCAAGGATCAACAACTGCCCACCCTTGAGGCAACCGATTCCCAACTCTCTTTCTAAAGACCAACACCCTTGGACAAGCTTAAATAGAGACATCAATACTTGCAACAATTCTTAACAAGCTTTACAACTAGAGATAGAACCCTCGACCAGGAGTACTGCTTCACTGGGGCAGCAAAAGGGAAAAGGGGGTTGAGCAGGAGTTCATCCCCCTCAACGGCTGGGAAAGCTGGCAGTGATTGCCGTGATCAGGTCAAGGTTTCAACAGCTTATACCAGTAATTGAGGGAGCAATGACAGACGTTTAAGAGCCATTGTAAGGAGAGTCAGTACTCTGTGATCCAACGCTTCAAGCAGGACTTAAAAAACGACCTAATCGCCGGTCTCCTGGTAGTGATTCCCCTCGCTACCACAATCTGGCTGACGATTACCATCGCTAATTGGGTGATCAATTTTCTCACCCGTATCCCTAAGCAACTCAACCCCTATAATAACCTCCACCCCATTTTGGTCAATCTCTTGAATTTACTGGTCGGGCTAATGGTGCCCCTCCTGTGCATTCTACTGATTGGCTTAATGGCACGTAATATTGTCGGGCGGTGGTTGCTGGATTTAGGGGAACGAGTGTTGCAGGCAATTCCCCTAGCTGGATCAGTCTATAAAACACTCAAACAGTTATTGGAAACCTTGCTTAAGGATTCCAGCAGTAAATTTCGGCGGGTGATTTTGGTAGAGTATCCGCGTCAGGGAATGTGGGCGATCGCCTTCGTCACGGGGACAGCAACGGGTGAAATTCAAGGCAAACTCAACGACACCATGTTGAATATTTTTATCCCCACCACTCCGAATCCGACCACCGGATGGTATGCTATTGTGCCGGAAACGGAAGTGATTAATCTTTCCATGTCGATCGAAGATGCTTTTAAGGTATTAATCTCTGGTGGAATTGTTGCACCAAGCGAATCCTCCATGGGTGTACCCCTCCAGATGCCATACGGCAAGACGAAGCGAGAGCAACCTCTATCAGATATGCTGCAACAGCAGATGTTACCCACTGAAGAAAGTTCGTAGTGATTAGGGATTGGGGAAAAGGGCAAGAGGGGGACAAAGGACAAAGGACATCTGTAGCTTCTCGCTTCTTTTCGGGAGTGAGTAGAACAAAGGACAAAAGACAAAGGAAAAAAGACAAAGGAAAAAACCATGCAACCCCGCAGAATTGCTCGTGAACTGGCACTTTTAGGTCTCTCTCAGATGTCTCGTGAACCGGAACAGCTTGATGAAAAACAACTGAGCCAGATGGTATTAATCGCCGTGAGGACTCTAACCGATGAAATTAACGAAGCCTTAGAAACAGCCTCAGCCGAACTCAAACGCGGGAGCGATCGCCTTCTCGGTAGTGAAACCCGTGCGATCGATGTGCGAAGTTCCAAAACGATGGTTGCCGAAGCCATTGAACTGACTCAGAAGGCGATTAACCGTATCGGTGTCGCGGTAGAAATCCCGGAAATGATTCAGCTTGCTAATCAAGCCGACGTGCGGGCTTATGCGATAGAAATTATACAGGCGATTCGTCGTAGGCAAGTCGAAATTGACGAAATACTGGTTAAATCACTTAAAGATTGGCAAATCAATCGCTTACCCCGCATTGACCGCGATATTTTGCGAATAGCGGTGGCAGAAATGGCGTTTTTAGGGATTCCTGATCGGGTGGCTATTAACGAAGCCATAGAACTGGCTAAACGCTACAGCGATCAAGAAGGGCATCGATTTGTGAATGGCGTGTTGCGTCGTGTCACTACCTGCCTTCAGGAGCCAGAGTCTCCAGCTTTAGAAAAGTTAATATAAGTAAGTCGGTTAGCCCAGGTCAACGTGAACGGTGAGGATCGTCATTGGTCATTGATCATACTCGCTCCCTTGAGCAGCAAGCTACGCCTTATGTCATTTGAAAGCAGTGATTTTAACTTAAAACTCAAAACTCAAAACTATTTCTAATTCTAATTAGGTGCAATGGTATTTAATTGGTTCCGCCGCCAAGTTGGTAAAAGTGCAGCCTCTTCCGAGGAGAAGGAAAAGAAGCAAGAACAGCCGTCAGCAACTCCCCCGGTTGAATCGCCGCAATCGGAGAGTGAGTCTGCCACTCAGGATCAGTCATCAACGGTTGCTGATGATTATCTGAGCTGGGCAAAAGCAGCTTATACAAACCTACAAAAGCAGCAACAAGCGCCCTCAGAAGCTGAAACCGAAGCGCCAGAGGTTCAACCTGAGATGGCTGACTCTACCCAGGCTGACTTAACAGAAAGTACAGAAGCCACAGAAACTTCCCCGGAGCTAGAAACGGTGGAAGCTGGGGAAGCTGGGGAAGCTGGGGAAGCTGGGGAAGCTGGGGAAGCTGGGGAAGCTGGGGAAGCAGAACTTAGAGTTGATGAAAGTAGTACTGTCCCCTCCCCAGACTCTCCTGTGGTAACTAAGGCTGAAACCGAAGCCGAACCCGCCGGACCTGAAGAAACGCTAATTCCGACGGCTTCAGATACCATAGTTGAAGCGGAAACCGACATCGCACAACCTGAACCTGCGGCTACAGAAGAATCAACGACTGTGCCGATTTGGGCAAGGAAATCAGAACGAGAAGAACGACTCAAACGGCTCGAAGCAACAGCGATTGAGACGTCAGAACCCGAATCAGTCGCCCAACCCGCAACCCAAGCTGAAGCCGAGGCGGATGTCGCCTTTGATGAAGAATTTTTGTGGTCAGCCAAAGTCTTAGCCGCTCAAGGGCGTACTCCTGATGATGTTTCGGCTGAGGAAATTAGCTGGCTCAAACAACTTCGTTCTGGATTGGGCAAAACTCGTCGCGGTTTAGTTAACCAACTCAAGGCGATTGTCGGTCAGGGTCCGTTGAACCAAGACGCCGTGATGGAAATTGAGGCGTTGCTGTTGCAAGCGGATGTGGGTATCGAGGCAACGGATTACATTATTGAAACCCTGCAAGCTAGAATGCGCCAGGAAGTCTTGCCTCCGGAACAAGCGATCGCGTATTTGAAACAGATTCTCCGGGATTTACTGGATAAACCCTGTCGCGAGTCTTACGTTTCCACTTTTTTCCCGGAAAAAGACACCCTGAATATCTGGTTGATGACGGGGGTGAATGGTGCGGGAAAAACCACCACGATTGGCAAACTGGCTCACTTAGCCAATAAATCGGATTACAAGTGTTTGATTGGTGCTGCCGATACCTTCCGAGCGGCGGCGGTGGAACAAGTGAAGATTTGGGGAGAACGCAGTAGCACAGAGGTTATTGCTAATCCGGGCAAGAATACTGATCCAGCCGCTGTGGTATTCGATTCAATCACAGCCGCTAAAGCTCGAAATACGGAATTGCTTTTGGTAGACACCGCAGGGCGTTTGCAAAATAAGAAAAATCTGATGGAGGAATTGGCGAAAATTCGCCGGATTATTGACAAAAAAGCACCTGAGGCGAAGGTGGAATCGTTGCTGGTATTGGATGCTACCCTCGGTCAAAATGGTTTGCGTCAAGCTGAGGTGTTCTCGGAAGCGGCAAAATTGAGTGGTGTGGTGTTGACCAAGTTGGATGGTACGGCTAAAGGCGGTGTGGCTTTGGCGATCGTGCAGCAATTGGGATTGCCGATTCGGTTTGTCGGGGCTGGGGAAGGGATTGAAGATTTACGCCCCTTCTCCAGTTATGAGTTTGTGGAAGCGTTATTGAGTGGATGATCAGACTGGCAAGCTTTGGATTCGTTATTTGCTCCTGGGTATCCCAAAGGACAAAGGACAAAGGACAAATGACCAATGACAAATGACCAATGACCAATGACCAATGACCAATGACCAATGACCAATGACAAATGACCAATGACCAATGACCAATGACCAATGACCAATGACCAATGACCAATGACCAATGACCAATGACCAATGACCAATGACCAATGACCAATGACCAATGACCAATGACAAATGACCAATGACCAATGACCAATGACCAATGACCAATTCCAAAAAAATGAGAAAAATATGTAGTGATGTAACAATAACCGGATCAGATTAAGAAATATTGCAATAACTTGAATCCGTTGCTATGGTATGCATTGTCCATTTAGCGAATGCTTGTTGGAACTATGAATATCATGCTAAACATTGGCGACTATGCCCATCATCGTTCAACTGGGAACGTGGGTAAAGTTGTAGCTTATGGGCATCAAATCGTAGATGGTGTGTATTTACCCACTCTCAAAGTTGAAGTACAGGTAGTAAACTACCTACACCAAGTCGGAGTACCGACTATGGAGTAGGCTTTTAGTAGCCCTGTACCAAACCCTTATAAACTAGGTTGGAAGTAGAGACGCGCCATGGCGCGTCTCTACTTTACGACGTAGTTCACACGATAGG
>NZ_JAVKBY010000030.1:0-23559 GCF_040222985.1 Coleofasciculus sp. F4-SAH-05 | reverse complement strand
TTTGGTTGATCATTACAAGCTCTTAGGTTTAGTCAAAACTGAGCGCAAGCGGCATCGAGACAATGCCGCTCGCTCAAAAGAAATCTGGGCTTCTTCTGGTTAAGTTGACACCAATGGGCATTGCCGTGCCCCTACAGGTAGCGCCTGTGCTGCCTTATTGAAATTCGTGTTGAGCTAGAATGTTACACTTTAAGGGTCATAGATCTCCCGATGCCGCCCTATCGTGATCCGATTTTAGAGTTGAGATTGTACCCGCTTGACGGATGAAGAAAATAGGGGTCTTGTTTCACGATTATTGGTGCTACCTTGATTGCCCGCCTAAACTCGTTCAAATAAGCGCTTGATGGTTTATTAAAAGCGCAATTAATCATTGCTCCTGGATAATTTAAACGTTAGAAAGTCCGATGAACAAAACCTGGAATCTTTCTCCGTTAGGACGATATTTTTTCAATGTCTTAGCCCTGACGCTAATTTATATCGCGACTGCCCAAATTTTTAGCCGTCAAAATATTATCCCCTTGATCTGGATTCCCGCCGGAATAAGTCAAGCCGCCTTGATGTTACTGGGGCGCAATCTGTGGCTGGGTGTGGCTTTGGCTGAGTTATCTAGGGCACTATTTATGGGAATTCCGGGAACGGTTGCGATCGCATCCTGTTTAGGCTGTACGATACAAGCTTGGTGGGGTGTGACGTTGGTTCAATCCTGGGAGATGCATCCAGGGTTAAATCGTCGCCGGGATGTGGTCAAATTTCTGGTGGGTATGGTTCTATTATCCTCCCTGGTGAGTCCCACCATTCGTCTGTTGGGTGAAGTTTTGGCGGGGGAATGGGGTGCAGGAGATTGGCTGCGGTGGTGGTTGAGTAATGCGATGGGACTTTTAGTGGTTACGCCTGTACTGTTGACTCAGGGTGATTCGATGATGCAGTTGGGGGATGAGGGAGCAGAGGGAGCAGGGGGAGCAGGGGGAGCAGGGGGAGCAGGGGAAGCAGGGGAAGCAGGGGAAGCAGGGGGAGCAGGGGGAGCAGGGGAAGCAGGGGAAGATAGGGGAGTTATACCGTTCATTCACAATTTGGGTAAGGGCGGGTTTAGTTCTATCTGGGTTAAGTCAGAAACAATGGTAGTGAAACCCGCCCCTACAAGTCATGTTCTAGAGCGAAGCGAAGGATCAGCACTCATCATTCAAGTTGGAGTTTGGCTGATTGGATTGGCAATCGTGAGTGGGTTGGTGTTTGGTGTTTTCTCGATTCCCGCTAATTCCTCGGTTAGTGTAACAGGTGATAGCCTAACGGGTTCTAATCCAATCGGAGTCCAATTTCATCAACAACTTGCCACTCAGTTAAGCAATTTGTTAAATCAGTCTTTCGTTCAAATTGACTTAAAGTATTTGCTATTTCCGTTTATTTTAGGGGCAGCCCTGCAATGGGGTCAACGAATTACCGCATTGGGTATTGGTGTAGTCGCGAGTATCGCCTTTTGGCAACAGGCTGAGAGGTTGGAGTCGTTTAATCGGGTTATCGTTTCCCAAGATGTGTTTATCGCCATCTTCGCTATAACCGCCCTGATTGTCGCTGCTATTGTCAGCGATCGCGCTACGGCTTATCAAGAATTGTGCGATCGCGACACCCAGTCTTGCTATATCGTTGCACATCTGGATCAACAGTTTCAGGAACGAACCGCCGCCTTGAAAGCCGCCAATCGCCAACTCTTAGCCGAAGTGGTAGAACAGAAGCAGATGGAGAAAGCGTTGCGGAAAAATGATCAACGTTTCGCCCTATTGGTTCAACAAACGCCCCTGGCGGTGATTGAATGGAATACTGATGGGCATATTGTTGATTGGAATCCGGCGGCGGAAACCATTTTTGGCTATCGTCGAGACGAAGCCTTAGGTCATCCGTCTACTCTAATTGTACCTCCGGCTGCCCAAGCTCAAATTAAACAAATTAAAGCGAAACTTTGGTATGACAAACAAGTTGCTCGTTCCTGTAATCAGAATATCACGAAAGATGGCAGAACTATTATTTGTGAATGGTATAATACGCCTCTAATTGATAGCCAAGGAAATCTTATCGGTATTGCGTCCATGGCATTGGATATTACTCAACGCCAGCAAACGCAAACGGCATTACGGGAGAGTGAGGAACGGTTTGCCCTAGCGATTCAAGCCAATGATAGCGGACTGTTTGATATTAATTTCAAAACAAAGACCTACTATTATTCGCCCCAATTCCTGCATCTGATTGGTTATCCTGAAAACCGCGATACCCCCAGCTTTGATGAGTTGATGGCGCGGGTTCATCCAGAGGATAAGTCGATGGTAAAAATCAGCATCGATCAACTTTTCATTAGTGAACTCTCGCAATGGAAATTAGAGTTTCGCATGGTTCACTCCAATGGTTCAACCCTTTGGTTTTTATCGCGCGGATTGGTTCTGCGGGATGACAAGGGTAAGGTGACGCGAATTGTCGGGACACATACGGATATTAGCGATCGCAAACAAGCAGAAGCGGCGTTACTCGATAGAGAGGAACAATTCCGTCAACTGGCGGAAAATATCCGGGAAGTGTTCTTTTTAACCACACCCGATTTAAGCCGTATGTTTTATTTAAGTCCCGCCTACGAGGAAGTTTGGGGACGATCCCGCGAAAGTCTTTACGACCAGCCGATGACCTGGTTAGATAATATTCATCCTTATGATCGCGATCGCGTGGCTGAGGCGTTAGGGAAACAACTGCAAGGGGAACAAGACTTTGAACAAGAATACCGCATTTTACGTCCCGACGGGAGTGAACGCTGGGTTTGGGTGCGGACGTTTCGGGTGTTCAACGACAAAGGTAAAATGACCCGTATCGCTGGGATTGCCGAAGATATCACCGAACGCAAGCATTCCGAAGCAGAACTGCGGCGTCAAACCCTACAACGGCAACTCTTTGCCGAAATTACCCTGAAGATTCGCCAATCCTTACAACTCGATGCCATCCTGCAAACAACGGTAACAGAAGTGCGCCGAATTTTGCAAGTGGATCGGGTGGTGATCTACCAACTCAATGATGATGGATTAGGTGTAATCGTGACTGAAGCCGTAGTTCCTGGTTGGACACCGATTCAAGGACAGGAGATTTATGATCCCTGTTTTCGGGAAGGCTACCTGGAGCAATACCGCCAAGGACGCATTCGCGCGATCGAGGATCTCTACCAAGCCGACTTAGAACCCTGTCATATCGAACTTTTACAACCCTTTGGTGTGAGAGCGAATTTAGTCGTTCCCATTCTACAACGAGAGAACCTCTGGGGTCTATTAATTGCCCATCAATGTAGTGGTCCGCGACAGTGGGAAATGTTTGAAATTGAACTGTTGAGTCAACTCGCGGATCAGGTAGGAATTGCCCTCGCCCAGAGTCAACTGTTAGAAGAACAAACCCGAATTAATCAACAATTAGCCGAAAAGAATTTACACCTGGAACAAGCCCGCCAAGAAGCCGAAACCGCCAATCATGCTAAAAGCGAATTCTTGGCAAATATGAGTCATGAACTCCGCACCCCCCTCAACGGCATTTTAGGTTATGTTCAAGTTCTCAAACGCGAACCTCATCCCACCGCCAAGCAGCAGCAGGGACTGAATATTATTCAACAGTGTGGGGAACATCTGTTAACCCTACTCAACGATATTTTAGACCTGTCTAAAATCGAAGCCCGGAAAATGGACTTATGTTTAAGCGAATTTCAGTTCCCCCATTTTCTAGAAGGCATTATCGAAATGGTTCGTATTCGGGCGGACGAAAAAGCCATTGCCTTTCACTATCAACCTGTCTATCCTTTACCTAAAATTGTCCGGGGTGATGAAAAACGATTGCGACAAGTGCTAATTAATTTGTTGGGAAATGCGATTAAATTTACGGATCAGGGGAGTATCACATTTAAAGTGGGTTATACTCCAGCCCAAGAACCAGCGACAGAAACATCCAACACTATGCGCTTTCAAATTGAAGATACCGGAATTGGCATTGCGGCTGAACAATTAACCAATATCTTTTTACCCTTCCATCAAATTGGCGATCGGAATCGCCAGGTGGAAGGAACGGGATTAGGATTAGCGATTAGTCAGCGATTAGTTCAACTCCTTGGCGGTGAACTTCATGTCGAAAGTCATGTTGGTCAAGGGAGTACCTTTTATGTTGATTTAGATTTACCTGCCGTCTCTCCTGATCAAGCAATGGATGTGGTGGAAGACCGAATTATTATTGGGTTTAGCGGTTATCCGCGCAAAATATTGATTGCTGATGATCAATGGCAAAATCGTTCGATTTTAGTCAATTTATTGTTACCCTTAGGATTTGAGGTACTTGAAGCGATAAATGGTGAAGACTGTCTCCAGCAAGCGCAACAAGAACACCCTGACGCAATTTTAATGGATTTGATGATGCCAAAACTCGATGGATTAGAAGCGACTCGACGGATACGAGAAATTCTATCGTTACGGGATACCGTTGTGTTGGCGATTTCAGCCAGCGTTTTTGGAGAAAAACAACAGCAATCTATCGCCGCAGGTTGTAATGATTTTATTGGACAACCTATACAAGCCAAAACTCTCTTTGCTACTTTGCAAAAGCATCTCAATTTAGAGTGGATTTATGAATCAGACAAAGCCCCTAATAGTGCTTACCCTTCAGAAAGACTACCTGATCAAAATGCCGAGGTTTCGATTACTCATTCAAGGATTATTGCACCGCCCCAAAAAGAAATGAATGTTCTTTATGAATTAGCCATGATGGGTGATATTAAAGGGATTATTAAGCAAGCCGATAAACTTGAAAAATTCGAGCCTCGATGGATTCCATTTGCCCAAAAAATACGCCTTTTAGCTAACGGGTTTCAAGAAAAACAAATTCTGGAGTTTGTGAAAAAATATATGCCGGATTAAAGTAATTAATAGTGTTAAGATTGAGGATTAAATATTGAGTGTTGAGTTGTGAATGAATGAAGAACAAGGACTAATGATAAATGACAAAGGACTAATGACTAATGACGGTTGAAGCATCTGATCAAGAGACAATTCTCATTGTTGATGATAATCTCACCAACTCAGAAGTGCTGTTAGATTTTGTGAGTGAGGCAGGATTTCAGGTTATCGTGGCAAGGGATGGTGACAGTGCGATTAAAAAAGCTGAAGTTGAGCATCCCGATATCATTTTGCTGGATGTAATTATGCCGGGAATTGATGGGTTTGAAACCTGTCGGCGTCTGAAAGCTAATCCGGATACCCAAGATATCCCAGTAATTTTTCTCACCGCCCTGTCTCAAACGGCGGTTATTATCAAAGGATTTGAATTAGGCGCGGTTGATTATATTATTAAGCCCACCCAACAGGAAATCGTGTTGGCGCGAGTGAACACCCATCTGACGATTCAAAAGCTACGCCAAAATCTGCAAACCCAAAATCAGCAACTCCAACAGGAGATTCAGCAGCGTCAGGAGGCTGAGGCAAAACTGCAAAAAGCGAATGCTCAACTGAAGCGTTTAGCCACGTTAGATAGTTTAACTCAGGTAGCGAATCGGCATCGATTTGATGAATATTTTAACCAAGTGTGGCGGATTTCCCGACGAGAACAATGGGTATTGTCGTTACTTTTATGTGATGTAGACTATTTTAAACTCTACAATGATACCAAGGGGCATCAAGCTGGAGATGAATGTTTGTATAAGGTGGCGCAAGCGATGAAACAGGTGGTGAAGCGTCCCGCCGATTTAGTCGCCCGCTATGGTGGAGAAGAATTTGCGGTGATTCTACCGAATACTCCAGCCCAAGGCGCGTTACAAGTTGCCAAATTTATTCAGTCGAAGCTGACTCTGTTGGGTTTGACGCATCCGCGATCGCCGATAAAAGATTCTGTCACCTTAAGTGTGGGGGTATCTAGCACTGTTCCTTGTCATCAAACCTCTCCGGAAGCGCTAATAGCGGCGGCGGATCAAGCATTGTATCAGGCAAAAGAAACGGGGCGCGATCGCGCAGTTTTTCTGCCACTGGACGATCCTCACTCTCAGAGTGTATGCTCTATACCTTCACCCTCTCGCTCCTCACCCCAGTGATTGGCTGGGGAAGCAGAGGGAGCAGAGGGAGCTGGGGGAGCTGGGGAAGCAGAGGAGATTGGCAACAATACCCGTATATCTACTCTGGCTTGATTTTGAAGTTGGTGTATCTTCCATCCCAGGCTTATTATCTATTGTTTACCGTTTATGGCACTTCATCAGGGAATGAATCATGAACGATGAACGATAAACTATGAACCAAACTACGTCAGCCCCGATGAATGATGAACATTCTAATCAAGGCGTCATCGTTATTGTCGATGATACTCCTCATAATCTCGGTGTCCTCTTTGACTTTTTAACTGATTCTGGCTTCAGAGTTTTGGTGGCGCAGGATGGGCAAAGCGCTCTGCAAAAAGTCGAGTATGCCAAACCCGATCTCATCTTACTGGATGTGATGATGCCAGGGATTGATGGCTTTGAAACCTGTCGTCGCCTGAAAGCGAATCCAGCCACACGGGATATCCCGGTGCTGTTTCTCAGTGCGCTGTCTGATGCGGTGGATAAGGTTAAAGGATTGAATCTAGGAGCGGTAGATTTCATCACCAAACCCGTACAGCAGGAAGAAGTCAAAGCTAGAGTAACAACCCATCTGGCACTCCGGAACCTGCAAAAGCGGCTAGAGGAGCAAAATCTGCAACTCCAAGCCGAAATACAAGAACGACAACGGGCAGAAGCATCCCTGCGTCAAGCGGAAGAGAAATATCGCAGTATCTTTGAACGAGCCACCGAGGGCATTTTCCAAGCCACCCCTGAGGGACGCTATATCACTGCGAATCCAGCCCTAGCTAAAATTTTAGGCTATACCTCCCCCGAAGACCTCATGGAACAGGCGAGGAATATTGGAGAACAACTTTATGTTGAACCCACACGCCAGGAAGAGTTAGCTGCTTTAATTCAGCGCTACGATACCTTATCCGACTTTCAGTCTCAGGTTTATCGGAAAGATGGCAGCATTATTTGGATTGTGGAAAATATCGATACGGTTAAAGATGAAGCGGGTAAACTCCTCTACTACGAAGGAACGGTATCTGATATTACCGAACAAAAACAAGCTGAAGTTGCCCTCACTCGTGCCCGCAAACGTTCCGAACTCCTGCTATTGAATATCTTACCTCAACCCGTAGCAGAGATGTTGAAGCGGGGTCAACGCACGATCGCGGAGAGTTTTAAAGGGGTGACGATTATGTTTGCCGATCTGGTAAATTTTACCAAGTTTTCCACGCAAACCTCACCGACTCAACTAGTCGAACTGCTGAACCAGATTTTCTCCAAATTTGACCGACTCGTCGAGGAACATGGCGTGGAAAAAATTAAAACGATTGGCGATGCGTATATGGTGGCGGCGGGACTCCCTCGGCGGCGTCTGGATCATGCTCAGGCGATCGCGCAGATGGCGTTAGAGATGCAGCGAGCCATTGATGAATTTAATCACGAAACCGGAGAAAATTTTCGCCTCAGGATTGGTATCAATAGTGGTCCTGTTGTCGCGGGTGTGATTGGCATTAAAAAGTTTAGCTACGATTTGTGGGGTGACACTGTGAATACGGCTAGCCGCATGGAGTCTCATGGCTTACCCGGTCAGATTCAGGTAACACAGGCGACTTATGGATTGCTCAAGGATGAATACGAGTTTGAGGAACGCGGTGTGATTCAGATTAAAGGTAAGGGAGAAATGACAACCTATTGGCTGCGGGGTAAAAAAATTCAGTAGACCGATTCTGTATTTAGTGTTGAAATGATTCAAATCAAAACTGAAAACACTAGATATAGGATACATCTACCTTAAATCTTAGACTGAACCCGTCAGCTAGGCGGAAAATTTTTGGCGTTGGAGAATGACAAATCCGCGATCGCACTGATGTTTCGCTTTGATAAGTGATCATGAAAATATGACCCAGCCCCATCAACCTGTGCTAATATCTGGAATAATATTCACTTTATTTCGATCTCCTAATGAGCAAGGTTCTGGTGTTAAACGCCTCCTACGAACCGCTCAATGTCACCAATTGGCGACGAGCGGTTGTTTTGATGCTCAAAGGCAAAGCGGAACAGATTGAACACAATGGTAAATATGTCTATCCAGAGTTACCGCTTCCCACAGTTATTCGCTTGCGCCATTATGTTCGGGTTCCTTACAAAGAAATTCCCTTAACCCGCCGCAATATCCTCTATCGTGATAGTCATTCTTGTCAATACTGCGGATACACGGGAGATGATTTAACCCTCGATCATGTGCTTCCGCGTTCTCGACACGGGGGAGATTCTTGGGAAAACATTGTCACCGCCTGTGTACGGTGTAATGTAAAAAAAGGCAACCGAACGCCCAAGGAAGCTAACATGATATTGCGACATCAACCCCGCAGACCCTATAGCAGTTTGCACTTTGAGGTGGCTAAACAGGTCAAAGGTGGAGTCCATCAGGAATGGCGAAAGTATGTGATTGGTGTTTAAGAACCCTGAAAAAATTGATTTTCAGATATTGGGTTATAAGGTATAAGAGTGGGTTTCAATACCCATGCAATCACCAGCCACTATCCCAGGGGCAATTGGTGTAAAACTATGACGGCTGAATACCTTGCCCACGATGGAATCCAACTCACTTAAATCTGTTAATAATAACGCTCTACCCCCTAAAGCATCACCTTCGGATGGGAGTGCGGCGGCTTCACACCAACAGAAAACGTCCCCAAAAAATCCCAAGAACAGCAGTAACAATACCCGTGAACCTCGGCAGCGTTTTGATGCATCCCAAGCCAAAATAGGAGAACTGCAACAGGTTTTAGATCGTCACAGTTCAGAACGCCAGCTTATTGTCATTCAAGATTTCCCTGATCCTGATGCTCTATCGAGTGCTTGGGCTTACCAGTTAATTGCCCAACAATACAATATTCAATGTGACATTGTATATGCCGGAACTTTGTCTCATCAGGAAAACATTGCCTTGGTCAAGTTGACCAACTTACCCGCTAAGCGCTGGGGAATTCAGACATTGAAGGATCGGGATTTCTCCGTGTATCAAGGTTGTGTTCTGGTGGATAATCAGGGAACCACAACCCAATTAATGCCCTTTGTCAAACAAGCGGGTGTCCCCATTGTCGTCCTGATTGACCATCACAACCCTCAGGATAATCTGGAGGCAGAATTTACCGATTTACGCCCTCAGACAAGGGCAACGGCTACGATCCTCAGCCAATACCTACAAACTGGGTTACTCAAGCTGGATAGTAGCATTAGTACCCATGTTAAGTGTGCTACAGCACTAATGCACGGTCTACGTGTTGATACCGATCGCTTGATGCGGGCGACGGAAGAAGATTTCCTAGCGGCGGCGTATTTGAGTCGTTTCTATGACGTACAGTTACTCAATGCTGTCCTGCAAACCGCGCGATCGCGACGAGTCATGGATGTGATTGAGCGATCGCTGAAAAATCGCATTGTCCAGAATAATTTCTCGATGGCGGGGGTAGGCTATTTACGGTACGATGACCGGGATGCAATTCCCCAAGCCGCTGACTTTTTGGTCACTGAAGAAAATGTCCATACGGCTGTCGTATACGGGATTGTTCACAACGAAGACGAAGAAGTCGAAGTCGTGATTGGTTCCTTGAGAACCAGTAAAATCACCCTTGATCCCGACGAATTTATTAAAGAAGCCTTTGGTCAAGACAATCAGGGACGATTCTTTGGTGGCGGGCGCATGACCGCTGGTGGCTTTGAAATCCCCATTGGCTTCTTAGGTGGCTTTAATGACAATACCGAATACACCAAGCTTAAATGGGAAGTTTTCGATATTCAAATCAAGCAAAAACTGTGGCGCTTAGTTAATCCCAAAGATAATGTGATTCACGCCGATTAAAATCTTAATTTTCAGGAAAAAATAAAAAACGGATGACAATAAAACTTTACCTGATCCGTCATGGTATCGCTGCCGATCGCGAAGACTATGCCAACGATGAAGATCGTCCCCTAACCAGCAAAGGACGCAAGAGAACCACCAAAGTCGCCAAGCAACTGCGCGATCGCGGTTTGCAGTTTGACCAAATATTAACCAGTCCATTAGTCCGAGCGCTAGAAACCGCCGCGATTCTCCAAGACGTAGGTTTAGGTGAGCAACTCAACGAATTTCCCAGCCTTGCGCCTGATGAGGATATCCATACCTGGGTTAACTGGCTACAGGAATGGCGTCAAAATCGAAACGGTACAGGCTGTTTGGCGTTAGTGGGTCATCAACCGGATTTAGGCAATTGGGCAGAACTGCTAGTCTGGGGAGAAGCACAAGAAAAACTCGTCCTCAAGAAAGCGGGCGTTATTGGGTTAAACCTGAAAGAAACAGGAGTTCCCCTGGGGCAAAGTGAGCTATTTTTGCTAACCTCTCCAAAATGGCTAATCTAAGCGATCCTTAAGAATTTTTGTAACACACACTACTAATCTTCCAGTTTCTGGTAAGTTAGCCTGAGAACACTTCAAATGTCTCTACTCCGGAAACGGAAGCGCCCTTCACCGGGCAAGCGATGGTGGAGGCTCCCGCGCTCTTTAGCCGGGGGAGGATGTCAACGGGCAACTAAACAACCCATATTGTAGAGGTTAAAAGCACGAATCTATGACTGTCTGCGAGTATAAACCAGGTTTAGAAGGCATTCCCGCTGCCCAATCCAGTATCAGCTATGTTGATGGCAAAAAGGGAATATTAGAGTATCGCGGTATTCGGATTGAAGAACTCGCTACAAAAAGCACGTTCCTAGAAACCGCCTATCTGCTCATTTGGGGTGAGCTACCAACCAAGGAGGAGCTAAAAGCGTTTGAAACGGAAATTCGTTATCATCGACGGATTAAATATCGGATTCAGGACATGATGAAATGTTTCCCGGAAACCGGACATCCGATGGATGCACTGCAAGCCTCTGCAGCAGCATTGGGTCTTTTTTACTCAAAACGCGCTCTCCCCGCTCCTAGTTATATCCGGGAAGCCGTTGTCCGCCTGTTGGCGAAAATCCCGACAATGGTGGCAGCATTTAAGCTGATGCGGAAGGGGAATAACCCGGTAAAGCCGAACGATAATTTAGACTATTCGGCTAATTTCCTGTATATGCTCACCGAGCAAGAACCTGATCCCCTAGAGGCTCACGTCTTTGATGTTTGCTTAACCCTCCATGCGGAACATACGATGAATGCGTCTACGTTCTCAGCCATGGTGACGGCTTCGACGTTAACTGACCCCTATGCGGTAATCGCATCCGCCGTCGGTACCCTCGCTGGTCCTTTGCATGGGGGGGCGAATGAAGAAGTGATTTCGATGCTCGAAGAAATTGGTTCGGTGGAAAATGTGCGTCCTTATCTAGAGGATTGTTTACAGCGCAAGGCAAAAATCATGGGATTTGGTCACCGCGTCTATAAGGTGAAAGATCCGCGAGCAACGATTCTTCAGAATTTAGCCGAACAATTGTTTGATAAGTTTGGTTCCGATAAATACTACGAAATTGCCTTGGAGTTAGAACAGGCGGTTGAGGAAAAACTGGGATATAAAGGCATTTACGCGAATGTAGATTTCTATTCCGGTTTGGTTTATCGGAAACTGGGTATTCCCACCGACTTGTTTACCCCGATATTCGCGATCGCACGGGTAGCCGGTTGGCTGGCGCACTGGAAGGAACAGCTCGGAGAAAACCGGATTTTCCGACCCACCCAAATTTATACTGGCGATCACAACGTCGCTTATGTTCCTATCCAGGAACGGACATCGCAAATTCCCTTAGTGTAAAACAGGTGATCGCTTCTCCCAAAAACTCAAGTGAAAGGAGGAGCGATCAGTCGTTACTAGCGATGATTTGGTGGAGACAGTAAACGGAAGAGGATGATATCTTTCACTCCCAGATAAATAACCAGGAAATTCAATAAAACATAGCTAAACTGCAATATAGGGTCAAGTCGCCATCCTTGGAAAAGGAGAATAAAACCCGTCACAAACAAAATGAAAGGGGCAATGATTGCTTGAATGATATAAAGAACTATTCCCGTAACCCCGATATCTCTTCTCCTCGCGATGGGTAGAGCAATAGACAGAGCTAAGTAGGCTATAGATAAAAATATATCCAGAAGTCCTAAAAGTGATGCAGAGTTAAAACCGAAATTAACCATAATTCACTATTGATCCATCGCTGTATTTTTCTGAGCATAGTTGAGATTCTCCTGATACTCGACAACCTTTTGCTGGGCAAGGCTATGTTGAGGATGGGAAGGAGGTACAGCATCCATGAGTGCGATCGCGTCTTGCCAATGACTCACCACGATGTCCCATTCTTCTGGGGTTTGCGCCGATTGAGTCAGTGTCGCTGCACGCATGGCTTGATTCACAGCGTTCTGAAATGGTTTAGGTTGAGAAGATAGCGTGGGCGAAGGCGAACTCGGTGAGGATGAAATACCGGATTGAGGTTGATCGACTGAAGTGGAAACAGAGTGATCAGAGGAGTTATCTAAAGGTTCTATCGTAGGCTGTTCTATTTCCTTGACACTGAAGGATATTGACTCGGCTTGTACAGGTATAATCGATTTTCCGAGGGGCAGTGATAAATAAGCATAAATACTGATCGCCCCTAAAGGAATCAATGCTAGGAGCATCAGGGGTTTTGCCCCCCATTGAGCCAATACCTTGAAAACATTAGTTTTGGGTTTCAAGGGTTCGAGTTCATCCCGCAAATCGATGACTTCCATCCAAGAGGGGGCGGGTTGTCCAACCTGTTTACCATACATTTGCACAGAGGCGATCGATGGGACTCGTAAGTGGGTCATTAGTTTGCGGACAATCATCACCGATAATTTTTGGTCAGGGACTTGAACCGCTTTCAGGAGTACCAACAGACAATTCCCTTTCAGTGCGGCTTGGGCAGTAATATTGCGATCTTGTAGCACATAATTCATCACCGAGAGAATCGCTGCATCATTACCCTGTTTCGCTAATTCCAGAAGATTGGTTTGGGTCATAACCACCTTTTGATGTAAAACGCTGAAAACTTAATATTTTCTATATATTCTTCCAAGATGCCTTGTTTGCTCTGATTCAGCAAGGGGAAGACTATAGAGACTGAGCTAGCTACGTCTAGAAGCAGTGGCAGAAGTAACAATCATCAAAAATAATCATGAAGACCATAGAAGGCGATCGCATAAAAGTTGCCTGTTGTCACCGCCATACTCGCCTGAGATGGAGAACAAATCCAGGGAGTACATCCTCAGCCGACAACTCAGTGGGATTGTCTAACACCTCAACATCCACTCCTGGTTGATAAATTTCTACCAGTCGGTTCTGCGGGTCAATTAACCACCCCAATCTCGCCCCATTGTCCATATACAGCACTTTCCTCTGCGATGAGGTACAACATCAATCTAGCAGTTTGAGGGATAGCGGGCTAATACTGTACTCCATAAGAGCGCGAAGCGCTGTATTCTCGCATTTTGGCTTGGAGTTTGCTCAGGCTGTCTGATTCGCCAGAGCGATCGCCTCAAATTGTTCGGGGCTGACGTACAGTGCGATCGCACGGGGCAGTTCAAGAGATAGGGTTTCCATTTCGCTGGGGGATTGTACCATCGTTGCTTCGCGATCGGGGTTCAGTAAGGATCTAATTTAATTGTCATCGCCTATTCGCTGCAATCAACTTAAATTCTCGCTTGTCTTGGCTAAGGGGATCACCTCGAACGATATACTAGGCAGTGAGGCTGTCAAAAAAACTTCACAAATCAAACCGATAGCATAATTTGATACGGTAAGTGTCAAATTACCTCAGTAAATATCACGTAGCTGCCAAGATGAACGCAGGAATTGACCTTCAAGGAAGTTTTATTGAATCGCTTAAAGATTTTGGCATCCCCAGTGGTGCAGCCAAGGCGATGTGGATGCCCCTGCCGATGTTCCTGATGATTATCGGTGCCACCGTGGGTGTCCTTGTCATAGTCTGGCTGGAACGAAAAATTTCTGCTGCGGCTCAACAGCGGATTGGTCCGGAATATGCTGGACCTCTGGGTGTTCTGCAAGCCGTCGCCGATGGTCTCAAGTTGGTGTTTAAGGAAGATATCGTCCCTGCCAAAGCAGATCGATGGCTATTTACTCTCGGACCCATACTCGTCGTCATCCCCGTCTTTTTGTCGTACCTGATTGTCCCCTTTGGACAGAACCTGATTATTACTAACGTAGGACTGGGGATATTTCTCTGGATTGCCCTGTCGAGTATTCAGCCCATTGGTTTGCTGATGTCAGGCTATGCCTCCAATAACAAGTATTCCCTACTTGGGGGGTTAAGAGCAGCTGCCCAGTCGATTAGTTACGAAATTCCCCTGGCGCTGGCAGTATTAGCCGTGGTGATGATGTCCAATAGCTTAAGTACCATCGATATTGTGGAACAGCAATCCGGGTATGGCATCTTAGGCTGGAATATTTGGCGTCAACCCGTTGGCTTTTTGATTTTTTGGATTGCTGCATTAGCCGAATGTGAGCGACTTCCCTTTGACCTACCCGAAGCCGAGGAGGAATTGGTTGCTGGCTATCAAACCGAATATGCTGGCATGAAATTTGGTTTGTTTTATATCGGCTCTTACGTTAACCTAATCCTTTCTGCCATATTAGTAGCGGTGCTGTACTTAGGCGGCTGGGAATTCCCGATTCCCCTTGACCGATTAGCCACTTGGTTAGGTGTAAGTGAAACCAGTTCCTGGTTACAGGTAATTACCGCTTCTCTGGGAATTACCATGACCTTACTCAAAGCTTACTTTCTCCTCTTTATTGCGGTTCTGCTGCGCTGGACAGTTCCCCGTGTACGGATTGACCAACTCCTAAATTTAGGCTGGAAGTTCCTTTTACCGATTGGATTAGTGAATCTGCTGTTAACAGCCGCTCTGAAACTCACCTTTCCCGTTGCGTTCGGGGGTTGATTGTTGATTATTCATTGGTCATGCTTAAAAACAAATGACCAATGACCAAAGACAAATGACGAATGACGAATGACGAATAACAAATTATGCTCAAGTTCCTCAAACAAGTTGGCGATTACGCCAAAGAAACAGCTCAAGCTGCCCGTTATATTGGTCAAGGTTTATCCGTAACCTTCGACCACATGCAGCGCCGTCCTGTTACCGTGCAGTATCCTTATGAAAAACTGATTCCCTCTGAACGGTATCGGGGTCGGATTCACTTTGAATTTGACAAGTGTATTTCTTGCGAAGTCTGTGTGCGAGTTTGCCCGATTAATCTGCCAGTGGTAGACTACGAATTCGATAGAGCCAGTAAGAAAAAGAATCTCAAGCACTATAGTATTGACTTCGGGGTTTGTATTTTCTGCGCGAACTGCATTGAATACTGTCCCACCAACTGTCTGTCGGCGACAGAAGAGTATGAAATGTCTACCTACGATCGCCACGAACTCAACTATGATAATGTGGCGATGGGACGCCTGCCGTACAAGGTGACTCAAGACCCGATGGTCACACCGTTACGGGAGTTGGCTTACCTACCCAAAGGAGTCACAGATCCCCACGATTTACCGCCAGGTTCTCGACGTGCTGGTTTGCGTCCGGAAGAAATTGTCGAGCAAATGGAACCGACTAAAGAAGAAGAAACAGCGAAGAATGCTTAACGCTGATCCCACGGAGTCTTTTTCCGTGGGATTAATCTGTCATTTTAACTAGAGTGCAAGGAGTGAAGGTACAGTGGATCTAGCCCAAGGGGTTCAGTTTGTTTCATTTGCAATTTTGTCGGTGATGATGATTGGGTCAGCCTTAGGCGTTGTCCTACTCAATAACATCGTTTATTCGGCATTTTTACTCGGTGGTGTCTTCATTAGTATGGCGGGGTTTTACCTGTTGCTCAATGCTGATTTTGTCGCCGCCGCGCAAATCTTGGTTTATGTGGGTGCAGTGAATGTACTAATTTTGTTTGCCATTATGTTGGTGAACAAGCGAGAAGATTTTAAACCTATTGCAAATAGTTGGATTCGTCAAGGTGTAACCGCTCTGGTTTGCCTGGGATTATTTGCCTTGCTGGGGACGATGATATTAGCGACACCTTGGTCTATCTATTCAGGTACGGCGGTTCTCGGTGAAGAATCAGTGGTGGAGATTGGTAAGCATTTCTTCAGTGACTTTTTACTGCCATTTGAACTCGCCTCGGTACTGTTATTGATGGCGATGGTGGGAGCGATTATTTTGGCACGTCGCGATTTTATTCCAGAGAGTTTAGTGCCTCGCGATACATCAGAAACCGAGTTTTCTACCTTGCCAGAACGCCAGCGTCAGTTGGCGTCTGTCGGCGGAGAGTCTCAAAAAAGCACCCGATAAAACCTATTGGGGCGGGAATAGGGGCGAGTGTAGGGGCGGGTGTAGGGGCGGGTTTAGCCTTTCAATAGACTTTGTGACTGATAAGTGATCAACAAAACCCGCCCAACTGGGTTACCGATAAGTGATCAACAAAACCCGCCCAACTGTCGGTAAGGAAAGGGTTATGCTTTTAATGAACTTTGTTACCGATAACTGAATCAACAAAAACCGCCCAACTGTCAAACATCAAACATTAAACGTTAATTCATGGAACTCCAACTTCAATATTTTTTACTGCTAGCGGCCGCTTTGTTTTGCCTTGGTATCTATGGCTTGATTACCAGCCGCAATGCTGTGCGCGTATTAATGTCAATTGAACTGCTGTTAAATGCGGTCAATTTGAATTTAATGGGGTTTTCTAATTTTATTGACCCTGTGGGAATTAAAGGTCAGGTTTTTACCGTGTTTGTAATTACGGTAGCGGCGGCTGAAGCGGCGGTTGGGTTAGCAATTGTGCTTTCGATTTATCGCAATCGCGACACGATTGATATGGAGCAGTTTAATTTGCTCAAGTGGTAAGCTTTAGCCTGAAGTTTAGCCTAAAACTAAAGTTCTGGCTCAAAGCTGAAACCCGTTAAAACGGGTTCAATCCGGGGAAGCCGGGGGAGAAGAAATTAGGGGTTGCTGAATAAGTATTGGGGAGATGGCGTGAGGGGGAGATGGGGTGAGAGGGTGAGGGGGTGATGAGGGAAACAGTAGTGATTTTCGTCTCGCTATAAGTGCAAGCTTTTCAGCCATCCAGGAGGGGTGGATTGCACTTATAGTCGGCTTTAAACCTCCTCTAACTCTTGATGGCTCAGGGTTTCCGGGTTGTGCAGTAAACCCCAATTAAATTTAGAGCTGATCCGAAAAAAGTAGGGCGTAGTAGGCTGGCAAGCTTAAAGTTGTGGGTAAAATTTTTCTGGACCGCTACCCTCATAAGGGTTTGAGAAAATAGTTGACCACCGTTTTAAGCTTACCAAGCTAGTAGGGTGGGCAATGCCCACCAGCCTCAAGGAGCGTGCCATTGGACTTAAGAGCTAAATGGCGCTGACTCCCATAGCCTGGAAAAGTCGGTAGGGGGCGGCGCGAGTTTTATTTCGTTCAGAAGCCGTTGTTGTTTCCAACTAATCCGATTTAACCCAGTCGGTAGGGGGTGAGTGCGCAGGAAGTCGATTCAGAGAGCTTTTTGTTTCCAACTAATCCGATTTAACCCAGTCGGTAGGGAGTTCGTCTGGCAGCCCTTGCCCAGTAAAGGTTTCAGGCGTCAAATCTACACACCTGTCGAAACTATAACATATCTTGCCAAAAATTGCTTTAAACACACGCCTCAAACCCTCTCTGTGTAAGCCATCGACACACCTCAACGAAAAATATAGAGTTTGAGCGATTGGGCGAGGTGTGTAGATGAACCGCTGAAAACTGCCCTCAAACCTAGATAACATAAGAGTTTGGTGAAGGTTGGGGTGCTTCGCCTCCGATAAATAACACTCTTGACACCGATTTCTGAGATATCCCCTAAAATCGCCCATCATCCTCCCCTGGTTTAACTACCTTTCTCACAACGCCAGATTTTAATCGTTTTATCCATACCGCCACTCACAAGTGTCTCACCATCTGGGCTAAAGGCAACAGCATACACTTCCCAAGTATGCCCATTCAAGGTAGCAAGGGTTTGCCTATCATACAGTTGCCAAATCTTAATCGTTTTATCCATACTACCACTGGCTAAGGTGTATCCATCGGGACTAAATGCTAATGTCCGTACTCGTTGAGTATGACCCCTGAGAGTACCGAGTTCCCGTCTTTCCCCTACCTGCCATAATGTAATTGTGCCATCGCTTTTTCCTGTAGCCAAAAGTTGCCCATCGGGACTAAAAGCGACGGAATAGAAAAAGCCGAAACGTAACTGGCTATGACCAAAACTATACTGTTCTACCCCTGTACTCTTATGCCATAATTTCACCGTTCCATCCCCACTAACACTGGCAATATTTTCTCCATCGGGACTGATGGCAATTCCATTAATATAGGAGGTATGTCCTGTAAGCGTTTGTAATTCCCTACCCTGTTGGATATGCCATAACTTAATCGTGCCATCATTGCTACCACTGGCTAATATCTGCCCATCGGGACTAATGGCGAGGGAACTAATCCATTTTTTATGACCAGTTAGGGTTAAAATAATTTGTCCATTTTCTACCTGCCAAAGTTTGATCCTTTGGTCATAACTTCCTGTGGCTAGATATTGGCTATCAGGCGTGAATGCGACAGCACACACTCGTTCAAGATGACCATTTAGAGTATGATACTCTCGCCCTTCTGGTAACTGCCATAACATCGCCGTGGCGTCTGCACTACCGCTGGCAAGAATTAAACCATCGGGACTAATGGCTACCGCTTCTACCGAACCCCAATGTCCATCGAGAGTTTGCACAACTTGCCAATTGGTTAAGGGTGGATGAGAGGGGGGCTGGAGGATGAGAGGATGTGCCGGAGTCCGTGCGATCGCGCTTTGATTTCCTGTTCCCTGAAGTGCTGACAGGGCAATTGATTGGGGCGATAGCGATGGTGTGGGGAGTTGAGCTAGCGAAATCGAGGGGAGTTGATTTAAATCCCGCAGAACTTCAGCGACGGATTGATAACGGTGATTGGTGGCTCGTTTCAGGAGTTTATCTAAAATATAGGCTAATTCATCACTAATCGAATTAGTTTTTAAGCAACGCCGCCATATCCATATATCTTCACCCGTATCAAACAATTGTTCAGGAACTACCTGGGTGAGTAAATGAATACAACTGACACCCAAACTATACAAATCGCTGGCAAAAATGGCTTTTCCTTTAGCTTGTTCTGGAGCGATATAGTCCGGTGTCCCCACAGTCGTTCCCGTTTTTACTGTACCAATGGCATGTTTAGCCGCACCAAAATCAACTAAAACTAAATTACCCTTGATCACTCCTGCTTCAGTTTCCGCTGTATCCCCAGTATAAATATGCCGACGACGAATAATATTTTCTGGCTTAATATCTCGATGAATCACAGAACGCGAGTGAATAAACTCAAGTATCGAGAGCAAATCTCGCAACATCTCCCGAATCTGCTGTTCGTTAAATACCCCTTCCTTTGCCAGGATTTGGGCTAAATTTTGCCCATCAATAAATTCTTGGACTAAATATTGGCGATTATCCTGGGTAAAATGAGCCAGCAATTCCGGAATCTGGGAATGTTTCCCTAACTCATCCAGGCGCACGGCTTCTCGTTCAAATAATTCTGTGGCTTTCCGGACATCGCTTGTCCCCTGGTAGAGAGGAAAAAACTGCTTAATCACGCATTGGGGTTTCGAGGGTTTATCCTCATCCACCGCTAAAAACGTTTTGCCAAACCCCCCTTGTCCAATCAATCCCAGACTGCGGTAACGTTCTCGCAGCAACAGCTTAGAACCACAACGTTGGCAAAACCGCATCCCATCCGGGTTTTGGGGGCGATCGCAGTGAGGATTGAGACAATAGCTCATCAGCCAGAGGAATATAGAGGTATTCGTCTCTATTTTGGCTTGATCAGGGCGCATTGCTTATAATAAATGAACATAACTATGTACATCAGCTTATGCTTCCCTACGAAATCACATCCCCAACAGAGGCACGAAATGGCTTTTTTCAGTTATTAGAACAGGTAGTACAAAATCATCAGATCTATATCATAAACCGCCGTGATGGTGAAAATGTTGCTTTGATTTCAGAGTCTGATTTAACCAGTTTAGTTGAAACTGTTTATCTATTTAGATCACCTGCCAATGCTCGTCGGTTATTGGATGCTATAGAGGAGTCTAAAGCCGGAAAAATTAAACCTCAAACGATTGAAGAACTTGAGCAGGAGTTAGGGATTGAGCAAGAAAAAGAAAAAGAAATCTGAATCTGAACAGAGTAAACCAGTAGTCGTTACTCGAATTCCTGGTTTTAGCTCTCAATTCAAAGAAGATTTAGCCTGGTGGTTTAAGCACGATTTTCAGAAAGCCTCAAAAATATTGGATTTAGTTACGGCTGTCATGCAAGATCCTTTTGCTGGAATTGGTAAACCTGAACCTTTGAAGTATATGGAAGCAAATATATGGTCACGGCGCATTGACCTAGAGCATCGACTTGTCTATCGAGTTGAAAATCTTCAGATTGATTTTTTAGGGTGTAGGTATCATTATGAATAACTAATCGCTCAACTCACCTGCTATCCTGCTATATCATTTCCGATTATTTCTCCAATTTCATAACATTTCACTTCAAACACCTCCACCTCCAATTCCTCTGCGTTACTCTGCGCTTCCCTCCGCGTCCCTGGAGCGTTAAAATATAATCCCAATACCCCCATCATTAACACCGCCAAATTATAATCGTCTTATCCGAACTCCCACTCACCACAGTCTTGCGATCCGGACTGATCGCCACAGAATACACCGCACTGTTATGCCCTTTCAGAATATCAATAATTTTTCCTGTACTTAACTGCCAAAGCCGAACCGTCTCATCCGAACTCCCACTCACCAGAACCTTCCCATCTCGACTCATAGCCAGTGAATTAACCGAACCAAAATTCCCCGACAAGGTACTCATTTCTTTACCCGTTCCCAAATACCAAAGCTTAATCATTTGATCCGAACTGCCACTGGCAATCATTTTACCATCAGGACTAAATACCAGTGACTTAACCGCCGCTTTATGCCCACTCAACGTCATTATCAATTGACCTGTGGTTAAATCCCAAACCTTAATCGTCTTATCCTCACTCCCACTGACAAGAATCTGACCCTTGGGACTAATCGCCACGGCGTTAACTCGCCCTAGCCAATCGGAATGCTGAATTGATAAAGGAACTTCTTTGCCAATTTCCAGATTCCACAGTTTAATTGTTCGATCATCACTTCCACTAATTAAACGTTGCCCATCTCGACTAAAGCCAATGGATTTAACTGAACTCGAATGTCCCATGAGGGTATGGAGTGCCTTTCCCCTGTCTAACGCCCACACTTTAATCGTATAATCGTTATTACCACAGGCAAGCCATTTCCCATCGGGGCTAAACGCAATTGATTTTACGCCATTAAACCAGGCAAAATTTTTAGCCAGAATCCCCATCTCCTGACCCGTTTTTAATTGCCAGAGTCGAAGGGTTTGGTCATCACTTCCACTGGCAAAAATCTCTCCCTGGGGACTAATCGCCACTGCATTAACCTTACCCGAATGAGTAGTTAAGGTTTGTACACAATGCCAGTGTTGAGCAATTAAACCAGACTCGGTGCGAGTTTCCAGTGTGGTTAGTCCCGTCCATACATCTTGCAGGGAATTACTAATCTGATGAATATTTTTGCCCACTCCCTGAAGTCCAGCGTCGAGTTCATGTCTTAACATTGCCAGGGAAAGATATGAGGGTTCTGGTGTTTCTGGGGCGTTTTGGGGCGGTGAGGATAATCGATTTTTGTCTTTAATATCTTGCAGTTTATAGAGTGTCGTCTGAAGTTGAACAATTGTCTCCTTAAGTTGTTCAATCTGTTGGTGTCGCTGGCAATTTACCTGTTGCGCGTTGGTTTCCAGGTGAGAGACTTGCTGGTTCAGGGGTTCAAGGTAGTCATACCATTTCGCGATCGCGTCTTTTAGTTGTCCAAGCTGTAATCCTTGATTAGTAACCTGTGGCGTTAACGTGTCGAGTTGAGTTTTCAGGGGCTCAAGCTGTTGCTGAACTTCGGCAATAATCGCATCATGCTGTTGCTGGTTGGCGGCGTTAAATTCAGCAAATCGCTGTTGAGTTTGGCTATCCAGGCGAATTAGTTCCTGGTTGAGGGTGTCGATGAGGGGGTTAATATAAGCCAGAATTCCTTCGGCTTGCAGATGTTGTAATGCGTGTAATTGATCCAGTTGGGTTTGGGTTTGGCGATCGCGCTGTTGGGTTGTCTCGTCGAGTTGAGTCAGATGCAGCTGCAGAGGATGGATGAGTTGATAGATGTGGGCGATAATTTCCGCGTGTTGTTGCTGATTCGCGCTATTGAATTGTTCCAGTTGATCTTGGCTGCGGCTATCCAGTTGAATCAGTTGTTGATTCAGGGGTTCGATTAGCTGATGAATTTTCGCGATCGTCGCCTTATACTGTTGAGCGTTAATATCCTTGAGGTGATCGATACGCTCCTGAGTCTGGATATCCAGTTGAGAGAATTGCTCGTGAATCGGTTCTAGATTTTGATACACCTGCGCGATCGCAGTATCCTGGTGCTGGCGGTTGAGTTGATGCAGACGTTGGCGATTCAGGACATTTACCCCCAGAGTAAAGGTTAAGGGGGTAGCGGCGTAGATAACTTGCTGAGTCGCGGCTGCGATCGCGGTTCCCAAAAATGAACCCCCGATACAAACATATTCGGTAATATCGAGCCAGTGGCGTTGGGTCATGGCTGTCCTGGTGGCTAGTTGTCCCTGATTATCTTAATTATCTATCATCGCTCGAATTTTGGATTATAGTTGTTCCTGGAGAACTCTGTAGAAAAGGGACAAAAGATACCCGCCAACAGTATTCTCAAGTTCTTGGCTTATAGCTAAAGTACATCTTAATGGACTAAAACTCTGATCCAGTCAGCTTTATGGGAGCAACAACTACTGTTTTTCCCTCAAATGCTGAAATTAAGCGATTTTTAGAGGATCAAGGGCGAGGACAGGATTGGGTAGAACTTGTCGCCGATGAGGATGCTAAATATGATGTCTATGACATGATTAATTTATCGAGTCCCCGTCAGGTAGAAATTATGCTTTATAAACTACCCAGACCTGCTCACGCGGAGGTCTGGGTTTTCAGTAGCCCTGAAGCTATCAAACAAGTTAAGCTGAACGAATCTCTCCGTTCTGTTTAACTTGCACGATAACCCCGTGCCTCCAGGCTGGTTTATAGACAGCCCCACAAGTGCAATATTATTGGCTCCATTAAAGTCGGCATCTCCATGCCAGCCACAATGCCCACATTTGAAAGTCTTGCCACTTGGCGTAAGACTTTCGCTCTACATTGCTAGTGTAGTATAAAACTGGGATAGAGTTGTATAACTTATCGGTTATGTATGCGTGCGTCTCGCAACTTTTTTAGTTTTGGAGTAAATCAACGCAATA